>DATEQL010000041.1:0-8459 GCA_035272665.1 Allostellaceae bacterium | reverse complement strand
GCCGTGCCAGCCACGCCCACAACGTTGATGCGCGATCCCGATTACCGGGAAGCGGTTTAGTGCAACAGGCTTTTGACGCCGTCAGCATTAGGGCCGGCTGGATATTGAATAGCACCGGCTTGGACTGAACAACCGCTTCCGGACCCTCGGAGGCGATTTGGGCGACACCGACCGATGACCGAAATGAGGCATGAGGAGCGGTTCCCACCGCTAAGGCTGAGGGTCCGTTGTGGGTCGAACACGGCCGGTTGCTTGCCCTCGGCGAACGGCCGCCATCGGGCGCATCTCGGCCATTTCGGGAGTTGGGTTGAAGGGGATCGGGCTTCGCATGACCGATGGTCAAATCACAATTCGCTCGACCTCATCGAGGCTGACCTCGTCGCGCCGGCGAGCGTAGAGCTGTGTTGTGCGCGTCGAGGCATGGTTCCCCATCGCAGCGGCCTTCCCGAGCGTGCCGCCATTCTTGAGATAGGCGGTGATCCCGGTCGCCCGGAAGCTGTGATTTCCGAGCCTGGTCGCGATGCCTGCCGCGGCCGCGCGCCGGCGGATCATCGCATAGGCGTTCGCCTGCGGCAGCATCGTGCGCGTGAGCTGGCCGGTGCAGCGGCCGATCGTGCGGAACAGCGGTCCCCTGGCATCGTTGCGCAGGTCCGCGCCGTCGAGATAGGCCGTGAGGTATTCCTCGAGGTTGTGGTGGCACGGCATCGCGTGGCGCTTGCCGCCCTTCTCGCGCAGCCTCACCCAGAGACGCCGGTTCTGCGTGAACACGTCCTCGACTGTCATCCCGAGCGCCGCACCGATCCGAGCGAAGGAATAGACCATCAGCCCGATCAGCGCGCGATCGCGCAGGCCGGCATGTGTTGCCGTGTCGATGCTGTCGAGCAGCGCGCGTGCTTCCGCAGGATCGAGCACCGGGGTTTGCCCGGATATGACGACGTGCCGGGGCCCGCGCACCGAGCCGGCCGGGTTGACCGGCACGACCTGGCCGGTGACGAGCCAATCGAACAGATGGCGGATGGCGGCCAACCGTTGCTTGACGCTGGGTGCAGCAAGCTCGCGGGTCCCGGCCTCGATCCAGGTTGCGACATGCACCGGCTGGACGGCAGCGACCGACGGCACGCCGGTGCTCGCGCACCAGGCCAGAAATTCCCCCACGGCTCGGGCATAGGCCCGGCGCGTGTGCGGGTTACGGATGTTGGCCGCGAAGAATTCGAGAAAGCGAAGGCGGGCGTGGTCGCCGGCGGCGGTAATCAAAACCGGGACGTGGGCCCCCAACAACCGGAGCTGCCGAGATTCGCCATTCATCAGGTCCACGGAAGCTTCTCCTTGGGACCATAAATGTGGCCGTCGCGGATCCAGCACTGTCTGTAGCCCGATGGACCATAAATACGATCGTCGCGGATCCAATAGCCTGTGTACATCACCTCCTCGCCTGTCATTTTGAAAGTTAAGTGACGTAAGATTTTGAGCGCTATCTGGCGTGTGTGTGGCGGAGGGGTTCTGGATGACACCCGCGTCGGCTAGGAGCCGCCAGCGGCGTTGACCAGCATCAGCACACCCCAAGCGGTGACACCGACGCCGGCGATCCGCCCGAGCCAATGGCCCATCGGGATCGTCTTTTCCAACAGGACGAAAGCGGCCAGGCCGCCGATCCAAAACAGGTTCATGACGCCGCCAAAAAACAACAGGCCCATCAGGAACCAGCAGCACCCCAGGCAATAGGCGCCGTGCTCGAGCCCCATGCGAAAGGCGCCGAGCCGACCGGGCCGCCAGCCATGGGCGATAAAGCTCAACGGCGAGCGGCAGTGCCGTAAGCACGCGCCCTTCACCGGGGTCAGCTGCCACAGGCCGGCGGCGATCAGGATCGCACCGCCCAGCCGGTAGCTTGTCGTCGTCATCATCGGCGACAGCAGGCCGAGCCGCTCCAATTCCTACTGCAAGCCGGTGGCGAGCGCGCTGAACCCGCCCCAGGCCGCGAGGTACCCAGCGCCAAAGATCCCGGTCGGCACGAAGGGTCGTTCGCGGGCTCTCTCGGTGCGGTTCACGCGCGCGAACAGCAGCAGCATCGGTGCGGCACTCGGCAGCATCTTCGCGGCCATCATCACCCACCACATCGCGAACATCAGTAGCGCGTAGCCCGGCGTCCAAACCGCCGGCGCCATCATCATGTCCGTCATTCCGGGCATTCCCGAGCCGCGGGTCATGCCGCCGGCGCTCATGCCCAGGCCCGCACCAAGTAGGACCCAAATCCAGGCGATGGCGATGACGCCGACGAGCGCGGCAGTCACGAGCAGGCGGTCGCGCCGCAATACGCTTTCGAGAACGGTCACATCGCTGGCGGTCATCGGTCTGTCCGTACCGGCGCGGACAAGCCGCGCCGTCAGGGGCGGCCAAACTTCTGCTTATATTCGTCGTAGGTATGGACCAGACCGTTTTGGTTCCAGGCGACATGCGCCAGGGAGCTGTGCCGCCGGCTCAAATCGAATTTGACGGCCCCTATGCCCTTGGCAAAGCCGGACGCATTCTCGGCCTCGTGAAATACCCAGCCATCGGGCAATACAGTGATCATCCGGTGTTCCCGGTCGGTCACCGGGTTGCGGATCGGCTCGCTGTGCGCCCGCACCACATCGGCGACTTCGACCTTCGCCTGCCGCTTGTCGAGATCCCAGTCGAAATCGATCTTGGCGAAGAGCGGCTCCTTGATCGTCTCGATAATGACCGAAAAGATCTGGAACATCGTGCCTACCGGCTGGTCTGCGCCGGAGAGGATATAGAACAGCGCGTCGCGTTGCGCTTCGGCGGCGCGCTCGTCGAGGATCGGCTGCAGTACACCCTGGCCATGATGGATGGCCCGCGGGAAATAAAAGGTGGCGACGACCGCCAAATCATCAAGCCGTACATCCTCGCAATAGCCCTTGTCGATTTTGAATGCGACGAGACCGGTGCAATCGCCGTAGGTCGGTTCGGCCATCAACTCGCATGGACAGCCGTGGTCACAGCTGCAATATTCGACATACTTGCCTTCAATCTGCCAGTTCTTGCCTGCCATCCCTGCCTCCCTTGTCGCGATTGTGCCAAGCTACCGGATTTCGTGCGCAGAGCCGGAGAGCCTCGTAGAGCGCTGTCTTGCTAATCTTCAGCCGGTTGGCGGCTTCACGGACAGTCAGTCCTTTTTCGATCATGCCGCGCGCCCGTTCCAGCTTATCTGCATCGACGACAGGCTTGCGACCGCCCATGCGGCCTCGCGCGGTCGCTGCAGTGAGACCAGCGCGAGTGCGTTCGCGTATCAGGTCGCGCTCGAACTGCCCCAGCGCGCCGAATAGGTGGAATACCAACCGGCCGCCGGGCGTGGTGGTGTCGATCGCCTCCGTGATCGAGCTGTTCGAGTGCCGTCACGGTTCCAATTAGATGTGCTAGCGAACGGCCAAGCCGGTAGAGCTTCCAGACGAGCAGCACGTCGCCCTCACGTACATAATCGAGCGCCTGCTGCAGGCCGGGGCGATCGGCGCGCGCTGGAAGCGCGGTCGTCGAAGACCTTGGCGCACCCAGCGGCGGCGAGTGCATCGAGTTGCAACGCCGGGTCCTGGTCGACGGTGCTGACGCGGGCGTAACCGATGAGTGCCAACGGCCTGTCCGATTTGTCATCCGGCAATCATCTTGTCCAATTTGCCGTCGACAATCCAGAGTTTCCGGACCTTTCGAACGTGGCCGGTCATCGTTCGTTTGACGGACAGCTCCCGGCGCCAGCCAGTCATGCAGGGCGGTCGTCGTCATGCTGTGCCAATCGCCAAACTTTCGCGTGCCGCCTCGACGACGCCCGGCGTGACGACCTGCAGCTTGTTGATGCCGAGAATACGGTCGACCTGCGACAGCAGCCGGCGCAGCAGCCGGAGATTGCCGCCGGTGATGCGAATGATGGCGGCGATCGCCTCTTGATCGGAGATGCCGGAGGCTGGCAGCATCAGACCGACCTCGGGCCCGTGTTCGGCAAGCAGCTGACGGATCTCCTCGGCGCGCAGCTCGGTCAGGGCTACGCTGATCGCGACGTCGCCGGCGGGGGTTACCATGCCCCAGCTTACGCCAGATAATGTCCAAAATTCTACGCCACTTAATCTTCAAAATGACAGGTTTAAACTTGGCTCCTATGAGGCCAACTTTGGCTCCACATCCGTTCCCGATCATAAACATGTTGAGCCAAGTCACCCGTACAGGAGCGGATAGGGCGGGTAAATGGCATTTACTAATTGACAGATTTTCATATACATGCTAGTTTAGCAACAATTTATGTGATATTGACGATCGCTGTTGCGGCGCGCAGCCATGCACCAGAAGATCCTTGCACTTTTGTCAACGACCAGACGGGCTGCCCCGCATGGGCCGTTATCCCGCTGTTCGTTCGTTCTCTACGCCGCCAGCGGTCGAGGATTCCTGCGGCGAAGGCGTGGTCCGTCGCTGATAATCTCCTGTAAAACAGCTAAAACAGCGGGGCCCTTTCGAGGAAGGGACTGGTAGAGCGATCTGTGAGCCCCGTAGCTTTCGCGGGGATGACGGTGTAGGCAAGCGCCAGCCGCGACAAAATGTGTGAATGCCGTGGCCCGCGCACGCGGGGGTGGGCTGGGCGGGGGCGGTCGCAATCGCGCGAGTTTGTCAGCGCCTCGGAGGGAATGGAATGACCAACGCAATCCGGCTCGGGGTCATCGTCCCGAGCGTCAACATCGTCGTCGAGGCGTGGTACCCGCGGATCGTGCCGGCCACGGTCAGCGTGCATTTCGCCCGCATGCTGATAGCCGAGGGAACCTCGACGGAGAAGATCATCCAGATGGACCGCGAGGACGGCATGCGCGCCATCCGCCAGATCGCCAGTTGCCGACCGCACGCGGTCGCCTATGGCTGCACCGCGTCGAGCATCGTCCAGGGTCATGCCTTCGACGAGCGCCTGCGCTGCGAGATCCGGCATATTGCCGGGGCGCCGGCGACAACCGCGACCGACAGCATCTTCGCCGCCTGCCGCGCGCTCGGCCTGGGGCGGGTGACGGCGGTTTCGCCCTACACCGAGGCCGTCGACGCCGCCGAGCACCGTTTCTTCGCCGAAGGCGGCGTCGAGACGATCGCCGGCGCGCATCTCGGCATCGCCGACGGGTTCCGCCTCGCCGAGCCCGAGCCCGAAGCGATCCTCGACCTGGCGCTCGGCGCCTGGGACCCGCAATCCGACGGTCTCGTCGTCGCCTGCCTCAATTTCCGCTCGCACCCGATCATCGACGCGCTCGAGGCGCGGATCGGCAAGCCGGTCGTCACCTCGACACAGGCCGTGTTGTGGCATCTGCTGCGGCTCGCCGGCGTCGACACGCCGATCCCCGGCTTCGGCCGGCTGTTGCGCGAGTATTAACAAAGCCATGGCAACGCGAGGGCTGCCGCACAGCTCGCACTGGGGTGCCTTCTCGGTGCTGCTCCGCGATCAGGGCATCGAGGTCGCGCCTCATCCGCAGGACGCCGATCCTTCGGCGTTGCTCGGCAACATTCCTGCCTCGGTATCGCATCCGGCGCGGATCGCCCGGCCGATGGTTCGGCGCGGCTGGCTCGAGAGCGGTCCTGGACCCAACGATCGCCGGGGCCGCGACGAGTTCGTGCCGGTCTCCTGGTCCCGCGCGCTCGACCTCGTTGCCGCGGAATTGCGGCGCGTCTACGCAGCGCACGGCCCGGGGGCAATTTTTGGCGGATCCTACGGCTGGGCGAGCGCCGGGCGCTTCCACGACGCGCAGAGCCAGATCCATCGATTTCTCAATCTCGCGGGCGGCTATGTGCGTTCGGTCGGCAGCTACAGCTCGGGTGCTGCGACGGTGATCCTGCCCCATATCCTCGGTCCGCAGGGTGCCGTGGCCGGCAACAACGTCAGCTGGGGCGAGCTGGTGACGGAGAGCGCCCTGGTGCTCGCCTTTGGCGGCATGGCGCTGAAGAACAACGATGTCGGCGGCGGCGGTACGAGCCGGCACATCGCGCGCGCCCAACTACAAGCCGCCCGCGATCGGGGTGTCGAATTTCACCTGATCGGCCCCTTGCGCGACGATCTGCCGGCGGAAATCGAAGCGGTCTGGCACCCGATCCGCCCCGGCACCGATGTCGCGTTGATGCTGGGTATGGCGCACGCGCTGGTGACCGAGGGACGGCACGATCGCGCGTTTCTCGATCGGTTCTGCATCGGCTGGGAGGTGTTTGAGGACTATCTCATGGGTCGCCGCGACGGCCAGCCGAAAAACGCGGGCTGGGCGGCGGAGATCTGCGGTCTCCCGGCGGACGAGATCCGCGGGCTCGCGCACCGGAGTGCGAGGCGGCGCACCTTGGTCACCTGCTCGCAATCGCTGCAGCGTGCCGAGCATGGCGAGCAGCCGGTCTGGATGGGTGTCGTGCTCTCGGCTTTGCTCGGCCAAATCGGGCTACCGGGCGGAGGCTTCGCCTATGCCTTGGGATCGACCTCCAACACCGGTAAGCCGGCCCTGGCTATGCCGGTCCCCACGCTGCCGCAAGGGCGCAACAGCATCGCCGATTTCATCCCGGTGGCGCGCCTCGCCGATATGTTGCTGCACCCGGAGGAATCCTTCGACTATAACGGGCAGCGGCTCATCTATCCGGACATCAAGCTGGTCTATTGGGCCGGCGGCAACCCGTTCCACCATCATCAGGACCTGAACCGGCTGCGCCGCGCCTTCGCGCGCCCGGATACGGTCATCGTTCACGATTCGGCATGGACGGCGAGCGCGCGGCATGCGGATATCATGCTGCCGGCGACCGTGACCCTGGAGCGCGAGGATATCGGCGCCGCGGCCGGCGATCCATTGCTGGTGGCGATGCATTGCGCGGTGACACCTTATTGCGAGGCGCGCGACGACTACGAGATCTTCGCCGGGCTTGCCGAGCGCCTCGGCCTCGGCGAACAATTCACCGAGGGCCGCTCGGCGCGGCAATGGCTGCAATATCTCTATGATTCGACGTGTCGCGCACTCGCGGCGCGTGATGTCGACGCGCCCGATTTCAACCGATTCTGGGAGACGGGCGAACTCGCGTTGCCGACCTTGCCCCGGGACGGCGGGATCCTCGGCGCGTTTCGCCGGAACCCCGATACCTCACCTCTGCCGACGCCGAGCGGCAAGGTCGAAATCGCCTCCGCCACGATCGCGTCTTTCGGCTACGCGGACTGCCCGGGACATCCGGCCTGGCTTTCCCCGAGCGAAGGTGCCGGATCGCCGGCCGCGTCGCGCTTCCCGCTTCAGCTTGTCGCCAACCAGCCGGCGACCCGGCTGCACAGCCAGCTGGATTTTGGCGCCACCAGCCTAGCCTCGAAGATCAACGGGCGAGAGCCGGTCCGCATTCATCCCCAGGATGCCGCGGCGCGCGGCATCGGCAAGGGCGACATCGTTCGCCTCTTCAACGACCGCGGGGCGTGCCTTGCCGGCGCGGTGCTGAGCGAGGCGCTGCGGCCCGGTGTCGTGCAGCTGTCGACCGGCGCCTGGTACGACCCCGACGACCCCGCCGCCGAGAAGCCGCTCTGCGTGCATGGCAACCCGAACGTTCTGACGCGCGATGCCGGCACCTCCCGCCTCGCGCAGGGCTGCACCGGGCAGCTCTGTCTGATCGAGATCGAGCGTTTCGAGGGGCCGTTGCCGCCGGTCAAGGCATTCGACCCGCCGCCGGATGCGGCGTAACCGGCAGTGCCGCCTCTGCTGCCGAATTCCGCTGCCAATCCGCTGCCAATCCGCTGCCAATCCGCTGCCAATCGCATGAATTCCGCTGCCGGCGGGCTCGGCCAAATCGTGCTCAAGCCGCTGATATACAACGTCTTTTCGGTGTTGGAAGGGCGTTTTGCGGCGGCTGAAAGGCGTTTTTCCCCTGCCGGCAGGGGAATCCCCGAGAGGCACATCCGGTGGTGTCGATCGCCGATCGGCGCTATCCTGAGGTCCGGCAAAAGGCGAGCGGAGGCTCACATGATCAAAGGTCTGCATCATAACGCGTATCGCTGCCGGGACTCGGAGGAGACGCGGGTCTTTTATGAGGAGTTCCTCGGTTTGCGCCTGGTCAGCGCGTTCGAGATCGATGAGGGTCGCGGGCTCCACACCTTCTTTGAGATGGACGACGGCTCCTGCCTCGCCTTTTTCGAGGTGCCCGGCAAATCCTTCGATTTCAAAGAGCAGAACGCGCTCGATCTGCACATCGCTCTCGGGGTCGAGCCCGATACCTTCGACAGCATGCTACAGAAGGGCAAGGCCGAGGGCCGCGAAGTGCGCGGGCCGGTCGATCACGGCTTTGTCCGTTCGATCTACTTCCGGGATCCGAACGGCTATATCATCGAACTGACCGCCAGCACCGGGGTCGATCAGGAAATCATGGACCCCGCGATCTCGAAGCCGCACGATTCGCTGGCGCGCTGGCAAGCGGCGAAGAGCCACTGAAGGAGGAAACTATGGCGA
>DATEQL010000040.1:0-8929 GCA_035272665.1 Allostellaceae bacterium | reverse complement strand
CGGAAGCGGTTGTTCAGTCCAAGCCGGTGCTATTCAATATCCAGCCGGCCCTAATGCTGACGGCGTCAAAAGCCTGTTGCACTAAACCGCTTCCCGGTAATCGGGATCGCGCATCAACGTTGTGGGCGTGGCTGGCACGGCCGACGGAGAATACCACTTTCCGGTATCTATCTCAGCAATCTGTCGATCCAGCACGGATATAACAAACCGTGAGAACGGCATGAGGTGGAGATAAAGCGCTGCGAGTATGACCACGTAGTCGATGGCGCGGGGATTTTTCCTGACGCACTCATAGAAAACTCTCCAAAAGGGCAGCATCGCCCGCGGCTGCCGAAGGGCAATGCGCCACGCGAGCCGCCACAGCAGGACGAGATCCCGCAACGGGATCGCGAAGAGACAAGGAGGTGGCACATCCTTGCTGGCGCTTCGGTCCAACTCAGGCCGATCCAGCATGCGCACGACCGTCCGGACCCGCTCATAGTACGCAGCGGGGCGGTAGATGTGCGCGAGGATCTTCCTGTAATCCAACAGGATGTTCCGCCGAGGTCGCTTGGTCTCGAAATTTAGCCCGCTGGTGCATTGATCGCCAACGCCATCCTCGCCGGCGGCTCGCATCGTGTAGTCTGGTGGAAATAGACGCCCTTCGTGCGCAAGGCGACGGGTCAGTTGCGTGGTGGGCAGCGCATAGAGAAGACCGACCATGCAGAAGGGGATCGAGGTCGCTTCGATGCACTCGATCATGGCGTCGGCCACGGCGCCCTTCTCGCTGTCAAAGCCGACAATGAAGCCCGCGTTTACGAACATGCCGGCCCGGTATATCTTGTGCACGCACGCCGCCAGCGACCGGCGGGTATTCTGCTTCTTCTGCATCGACACGAGCGTGTCGGTGTCTGGGCTTTCGATGCCCACGAAAATGGTGAAGAAATTCGCCTCGCGCATCAGCGCCAACAGGGCGTCGTCATCGGCGATGTTGATTGAAGCCTCGGTCGAGAACTCGAAGGGGTAACCCCGCCCCTTCTGCCAGGCGATCAGGTGCGGTAGGAAAGCCTTCACGGCCTTCTTGTTGCCGATGAAGTTGTCGTCAACGAAGTCGACATGGCCGCGACATCCGAGATCGTAGAGCGTCTCGAGCTCGGCCAGCATCTGCTCCGTCGTCTTGACCCGCGGCACGCGCCCGTACAGCTCTATGATGTCGCAGAACTCACAGGTGAAAGGACAGCCGCGCGCGAACTGAACGCCGAAATAGGTGTATTGGCTGGGCTTTAGCAGATCGAAGCGCGGAATCGGGGTTTGAGTAACGTCAGCGGTGAACTTCTTGGCTTCGAAGACCGCCTGCCTCACGCCGGAATTCCAGGCCTCGATGAACGCCCCAATTATGCCCTCGGCCTCGCCGAGCACCTGAAAGTCTGAGGCTCTGTAGGCTTCCGGCGACGACGTAACGTCGGGGCCGCCTACCACCACCGGCTTTCGCTGTTCGTGGGCAAGCTCGATGACCCGAAGCGTGTCGGGCTGCTGCGGCAGCATCCCGCCGGTCATCACCAAATCCGCCCAATCCAGATCGGACTCCCGCAACTCCTCCGTATTACGATTGACAAGACGGCATTGCCAAGACGACGGCAGCAGCGCCGCCACCGTGATCAGCCCGAGCGGCGGGGCAGGGAAGCGTGCGCCATAGACCTCACAGGCCGCCTGAAAATTCCAAAAAGACTGACCGCTGAAGCGGGGCGCCACCAGCAGGACGTTGCATGAGGACCGCATGGCGAGCTCTCCACGAAATAAGCGACGGGGTGAGCTCTATCGCGCGTGAGAACGTCGCCGACGGCCAACAGTTCGACTTTGAACTAGCACCGCCCCGTTCCCGACGCACGGCATCATCCCGAGCGTCAATATGGCTCAACAAAACCATTTCCGATACATCGCACGAGATCAGATCTCCAACGTTTGGGCTCTTCCGTGGGGCATGCACCGGGACTCGAAGGGATGGCGCGCTCAGAACAGGAGGACAGGATCATCGGTCGAGCGATATAATACACGGAGGCATCTCGATGCCGAGCCCGACCTTGGGATCGCCCGCAATTTTTGGTTCGCGGTGAAATGTTTCGAAGAATGTTGGGTTTGCTGTCCGCCGATATGGCGATTGATCTCGGCACGGCAAACACCGTCGTCTATGTCAAAGGGCGGGGCATCGTCCTGAACGAGCCGTCGGTGGTGGCGATCGCCAGCGTCCGGGGCAAGAAACAGGTCCTTGCCGTCGGTGAGGAAGCAAAACTGATGCTCGGCCGCACCCCGGGCAACATTCAGGCGATCCGGCCGTTGCGCGACGGCGTCATTGCCGACTTCGAGGTGACGGAGGAAATGATCAAGCATTTCATCCGCAAGGTGCACAATCGACGCAGCTTCGCCACGCCGCAGATCATCGTCTGCGTGCCGTCGGGCTCGACCGCGGTGGAGCGGCGGGCGATCCGGGAATCGGCCGAAAGCGCGGGCGCCAGGCGGGTCTTTCTGATCGAAGAGCCGATGGCGGCGGCAATCGGCGCCGGCCTCCCGGTGACCGAGCCGATGGGCTCGATGGTCGTCGATGTCGGGGGCGGAACGACCGAGGTGGCGGTGCTGTCCCTCGGCGGCATCGTTTATTGCCGATCGGTACGGGTCGGCGGCGACAAGATGGACGAGGCGGTCATCGCCTACATCCGCCGCAACCATAATCTCCTCGTCGGCGAAAGCAGCGCCGAGCGGATCAAGAAGGAAATCGGTTCCGCCTGCATGCCCGAGGACGGCGAAGGGCGCGTGATGCAGATCAAGGGACGGGACCTGATGAACGGGGTGCCGAAGGAAATCGTGATCAGCGAGCGTCAGATCTCCCAGAGCCTCGCCGAACCGGTCGGCTCGATCGTCGAAGCCGTCAAGGTGGCGCTCGAGCACACCGCTCCCGAGCTCGCCGCCGACATCGTCGACAACGGGATCGTGCTGACCGGCGGCGGCGCGCTGCTCGGCAATCTCGATCTGGTGCTGAGGCACGCCACCAGGCTGCCGGTCTCGATCGCCGACGACCCGCTGATCTGCGTGGCGCTCGGCACGGGCCGTGCCCTTGAAGAGATGAAGACGCTGAAAAACGTGTTGGTCAACACGTGGTAGGAATCTGAAGCCTTAGAGGGGGTTAGATTAGAGGCTGTCCATATCGGGACGTCATCCGGGGAATACCGGTTGAGGACATGGGCGGGGGCGCCGGCAGGGCAAGTCCGGCGATGAACAGCCGGTAAGTGCTGTGGAACGCGATCGCTAAACCCAGGCGGCAAAGTATGGTCACGTCATGTCTTTGCAACGCGTGACGATATTTGGCGGCACCGGCTTTCTAGGCCGCCGCATTGTTCGCCATCTGCACGATGCTGGGTTCGCCGTTCGAATCGCCTCGCGGCATCCCGATCGGGGTCGTTTGCTGTTTTCCGGCGACGTTTCCGGGATCGAGTCGGTCCACTCGGATGTAAATGACGATGCCTCAGTGGCTAATGTCGTCAGCGACGCTTGGGCTGTCGTGAACGCCGTCAGCCTTTACGTCGAGTACGGAAAACGCACATTTCAATCGGTCCACGTGGACGCAGCCGGGCGCGTGGCAATGCTTGCGCGCCAGACAGGCGTGGAAAACTTCGCGCATATCTCCGGAATCGGCTCGGACGCGGGGTCGGCCTCTCCTTACATTCGGAGCCGCGGTAAGGGAGAGGCGGCTGTGCTGGATGGCTTTCCTACGGCCGCGTTAATCCGTCCGGCTGTCATGTTCGGAGCAGGTGATGCGTTCCTGACGCCGCTGCTGACCATGTTGCGAGATATGCCGGTATTTCCGATGTTCGGGCGTGGCGAAACCAGGCTGCAGCCAGCCTATGTGGAGGATGTCGCGGAGGCGATAGCTCGCGTGTTGCGGGCGCCGGCTGCGCGCCATCCATATGAGCTCGCCGGGCCGCACGTTTATACTTATCAAGCACTGTTGAGAACGGTTGCTGCCACCGCGGGAAGAAGGCCTTTTCTATTCCCGTTTCCGTTCAGATTGTGGCATGTGATTGGATATTTGGCGGAAATTCTGCCGAGCCCGCCGCTCACCAGAAATCAGGTCGAATTAATGGAGAAAGATAACCTCCCGAACCCGGATGCTCCAGGCTTTGAGGCTCTTCGGATTTCGCCGCAGGCGATTGAGGATATACTTCCGCAGCTAATGCCAGAGGGCAAAGGAAGCAGCAGATCCGTGATCCTCGAGACATGGCACCCGTTAATGGCGGATCGCCTCAGTCGTACCACGCCCTCAGCTTACGATGATCGCCCTAGCGCCACATCTCTTTGAACTTTTCAGATTTGCAGATTTGCGGAGCAAAATTTGAAATCGTTCCCATATGATACTTGCGTAGATTATACTTCCTGAGTGATCAACGTAAGGAAGCGTGTTATGGCAAAAGGGCAGAGAAGATCCAACCGCGAAGCTAAAAAGCCAAAGCAGCCAAAATCGGAAAAGAAAACGGCTGTGCCTTTGACGCTGCTCGCGCCTGAGCGCGTTCTCACAAGGGCTCAAAAAGGCCGCGAGTCGCCTCGGCGATAGCGTACTGCCGTGTCGGGTGAAGGGAAGGGGATTCGAACCGCTGGTGCCTCTCGCGCGGGAATCGCTTTTCTCGCGGAGGAAAAGGGGCCGGAGGTCGATCGGGGTGGTCTCGAAAGGCGCCGTCCTTTCTGACGGGGGACCAGCGGTTCGAATCCCCTTCCCTCCAAGCGAGTCTGCGGTGCTCCGATCATACGCAACGGCGTCGTCGAGGGCGCCTGCGGCGTTGGCGGCGGCACCTCTCAGCAGGACGAAGACCGCTCCCGCGCTGGCGTTGCGCAGTTGCAGTGACACAGGTCGCAACGCAGGTTCCACGAAACAACGCCGAGCGGGGTTGCACAGCCGGACCGAATTTCCGGCCTATCATCAGACCTTCTCGACTTCGACCCGTAATGGATGTTCCTCGATCTTGGCCATCAACAAAACCTCGCATTGCTTTTGTTCGGCGACCTCAAAGGTAAACGTGCCCGCGATGCCCTTCCCTTGCGTATGAACGGCCATGGTCAAGGCTAGTGCGTCTTCTGTTGATCTATGAAATACCTTTGTCAGGACAAATACGACAAAATCCATTGATGTGTAATCGTCGTTATAGAAGACGATGTTCCACATGCTCGGGCGTTTTGCCTTCACCTCATCCTTTTCCAGGAGATCGAGTCGCGGTTTCCGGGTGGGTTCAAGGTGGTTTGGGTTTTGTTGCTGTGACAGGGGCTTGCCGAATGTTTTGATCATCTCGCACCCATTCCATCTATTGTTCGCAATTAACGCTGTTATCGCGGCTGCCCAATCCCAACACCGACCCGCGCGCCGTTCGCTGGCGATGTTCCGTAACACCCACGCCGCTTGTCGGAAGCCCTTTTCGTGTGCCACAAGGACGCATTGTGCCCGTAGGCGAGGATAAGTCCGAACTTGCCACGCCAAAGTACCACTTCTGGTCAACAGCGCGATCCTAGCAACGTCGCGGCGTATCACCCCAATATGTTTCCCCCGATCTGCAAAGGTAGAGTAACGATGACCCCAGACGAACTAGCCCGTGTTGCGCGCAATCTCGCGCACTCGCTCGGTATCCCGGTCTACATTCGAAATGGCCGGATCTACCAGCACGGGCCGGGCGTCGAGTTCTTGCCGCCAAATGGCGTCCGCTCAACGATGGCAGGCGCTCCCTCCTTTGACGAAGAGGAAACGGACGAGGCAGAATGACTACCAGCACCCGGCCTACGACGTCCCGGGTGGGTATAATGCGGTCAACTTCACCGCACCCCATCAATTCGACTCATTGGAAAAACGGGCGAGATCATCGAGAACGCTGGCGATCAGCTCTTGGCGGCGCGGATCCTGAGCCTCAGGCGTGGCAGCAAAAAGCTGGATAAGATATCGCGCTCTTTGTGCAACCGCAGGCCAGGTGGCTGACGGAGCGGCCACGGCGTAGCGCTCGAATTCCTCTTGGTGATGGCGCAGGGCCGACTGATCGGCCTGGACCTCGCGCAGGCGCCGGCGGGTTTCTGTCGATTTCTGAGCCGCCATGCCGCAATGCTCGTCGAGTTCGACCGGCTTGTCCGTCATCGTCTCCTGCCGTGGTCCTCTGGCATCCCCAGCTTTGGCTGTCCCGGTCTCGCCATCCTAAGCCACTGACGTCCTGCGGCAGCCACATCGAGCCGGTGCGGTCGGCTCGGCTCTCAAGACCAAGCCTTACCCATTAAATGGAACTGAGGATTAGCCGATTCAATGCCGGGGCGCACCATCGTTCGTCGGTTAGTTTTGTGTGCCGACTTGATTGTAGTCGTGTCCTCCAAAGGCGCTCGATGTTCTCCGAAGTTATGAGCTATTGTAATTTTATCTTTTCAGCCCCATGTGGCAGAACTTGCGGCAATTGACGGGTAAAGCGATTCGCACGATCCATAGCCCGCGACTCGACAATCGCCGCTGAACGCGCACTGGGCGGCTCGCGGAGTTCAGAAGCGACGCCCGTCCCGCCCGGTGGTTTGGACGGTCTGATGCAAGGCAGCACCATAACGCACCTGCTTGTTGCCGCCGAAAGCGGCGACGCGGCGGCGCAATTTAATCTCGGTGTCCTCTACGACAGTCGTCTGGATGACAATGGCTATGCCATCGAAGGTAACCGAGCCGAGGCAATGAAATGGCTGCTGGCTGCTGCCGAACGGCATATCGGCAGCTTATTCGTCATTCCCGCAAAAAGCGAAAGTTTAGGGGCCCGAAGGAGCGGTTGCCTCCTGCTCAACCCGCGGGCGGCCAGCAACTCCGCACCTGCGCACATTGTGGCGGGACCAGACGCGGCCATGACCGCGGCGATCCGCACGCGCTCCGGTCAAAAAACCGGTCCGGAGATTCCCTGTCATTGCTGTCGCCGAAGATCTGTAAAGTCCCCTGCGCTCCCTGGCACCCGGGGCACGATTTGCCGCGATCTTCTTCAGGCGTCGCATACTCGCACCCCAATCGGCATTGAAATCGTGCGGGATCGATCGCCTCGGTCTTGTCGAGGGGTCATGCTGCGGGCCCGTATCGGGTCGATCACACCCAAAAGGGGGCAGACCCTCCAGAGCTCGAAGATTTTCGAAGGATCGATCGCGTTCAATTTGCAATTTTCACTAAAGTTTGACGCGCATTTGACAGGTAGTCGACGGTTATATGACGCGCCTTGGGCAATCCTCCTCCGGTCACGACCAACCGTGCGACGGGGTCCAGACATAGGAGGATGGCGATGACCACGAACCTTTTTCCGTGGTATCACTGAGTGCGGTGGGTGCAGCGCGATCGCCGTGGTCTCCCGGCCGGCAGCAACCACCACTCCAACCCACACGGTAACGCTGGCTGCTATTCCGCCATTGGAGCTGCGGTCTCGGCTGCAGCCCAACGCAACGACATGATCCAAGTCGCACACGGCACTTACAAAGAGGAGGTGCTGATAGGCAAGCCGCTGTTACTCATCGACCAGCATGCTGAAAACAGCATCATCGACGCGACAGGCCGGTCGAATGGTATCGACATCTACGGTATCGACAATGCCGGCCCTGCCAACGTCGTCGTGACAAAGTTTTCGTGGTAGCATTTAAATCTTGCGTTCGTGGGGAGGCTCAAAGGCGGCAAGGTGGGATGACAAGAGGACAGGGTCAGCGACGGGCCGGAACGGCTCGCCCGCCGCCGCGCCGGCGTTCGTCGCCAAGGCGTGGCTCGCCACCCGGGCATGACGGCTTCCCGGTCGTCGGGCTTGGCGCCTCGGCCGGCGGCCTCGATGCCGCCCGGAGGCTGCTCGCCGCGCTCCCTGCCGGCACCGGCATGGCCTTCATTCTGATCCAGCATCTCGATCCGACGCATGCGAGCATGATGGTCGATCTGCTGGCCGGCCATACGCCGATGAAAGTGCAGCAAGCAGCAGACGGGATGCCGCTCGAGCCCGAGCATGTCTATCTTATTCCACCGGGTGCCTATCTCTCGATCCAGGCCGGCGCCCTCCACCTCTCGGAGCCGCGGGAGCGTCACGGCGCACGGCTGCCGTTCGACTTCTTTCTGCGCTCGTTGGCGGAGGAGCTCGGCCACCGCGCGGTCTGCGTGATCCTCTCGGGAACCGGCGGTGATGGCAGCCTGGGCCTGAAGGCGATCAAGGAGAAGGGCGGGCTCGTCATCGCGCAGGATCCGAACGAAGCCGAGTATGACGGCATGCCGCGCAGCGCGATCATGACGGGGGCGGTGGACCTCGTGCTCCCGGTAGAGAAGATTCCCGAAACCCTCGCCAAATACGGTCGTCAGCTGGCCCTCAACGGTAAGCGGAAGGGCCGGGCGCCCGACGATCATCCCCCGGATCGGTTGGCCGAGATCATCGATCTTCTGCGCACGAAGACCGCGCACGATTTCGCGCTCTACAAGCCCGGCACATTGTTGCGCCGGATCGAGCGGCGCATGGCGCTGGCCGCTGTCGATGACATCAGTCGGTATCTCGACATGCTGCGGCAGGATTCGGGTGAGCTCGAGCTCCTCGCCAAGGACCTGCTGATCAACGTTACCAGCTTCTTCCGCGACTCGAAGGCCTTCGAGTTGCTGGCAAAGGAGGTGATACCCGATCTCGTCCGCCGGCACCCCTCGGACCGGCCGTTGCGGATTTGGGTCGCCGGCTGCAGCACGGGGGAGGAGACCTATTCCCTCGCCATGCTCTTTCTCGAGGAGATCACGGCGGCTAAGCGGAGTATCAAGCTGCAGGTCTTCGCCTCCGATGTCGACGAGGATGCGGTCGCTCTCGCCCGCGAGGGACGCTATCCGGAGGCGATTGCGGCAGATGTGTCGCCGGAGCGGCTCGCCTGCTTCTTTACGCAGGAGGAGCACAGCTATCGGGTCATGCCG
>DATEQL010000039.1:0-13107 GCA_035272665.1 Allostellaceae bacterium | reverse complement strand
CTACCGCCGGCACAATATCACGAACAACCTCCCACGGCTCGCGCGGAACCAGATAGTGCATCTTGACCTGCCAAGCGTGTATCTCGGAACCGACCCTGAAAGCCACCGCCGCATCGGGCGTTAGGCTCCTGACCGCGGCCTCCGAGCTCAAATCGATGTAGGTGCGATCCACCACGTAGCGCCCAGGGGCATGGAGAGATCGGTTTGCCGCCGCTTGTTCTTTGAGGAAATGCTCAAATACGGGCGCGAACGTCTCTTCATCGGGCGGCGCAAGCAGGGATGGCGTCAGTATCCGATGTTCCAAGTGGTCGAAACCCACGACAATTGGATGTCCTCTTAAAATATCCAACATGATTTCCGGCGTCACTCGCTCGAACAAAGGACCTAGATCGTCAAGAGGACGACCAGAAAGCTCGGGGAGCCATGGCACTCCATTGCGCCTCACCCAGTTAAATACATAAAATGCTGCTCTTCCAACCGCTGTCGTTGGAGTACGCCAATGCGAAAGGTGGGCATTGTACGCTACCGGCTCGCCAAAAACCGGACTGCGGTTCGCATTGTCCGGCGGCAGCTGATCGGTCGTTAGCACGAGCCATAAATAAAGTAAGTGTTGTTCAGCGCTTATCTTCTCAGAATCGAACAGAAATCCTTGTCGTCCTGGACGCTCTCTTCCACGCTCCGAGACAATCCATCCAGGAGCGACGTAAACCGGCATCTCCATTTCAGCTGCGGCCCCGCCGGTCCTCAAAAAATCCGCGAGAGGCTCCGAATTGAAAAAGTATATTTCGTCAGCGTCGACGCGGAATCGATAGCGATGCCGGCAGGCGAGATAGCCCGCCTTTCGCTTTTCTATTTCAGTGGGCCAGAGTTCCGAAATGACGCGAAACGGAACACCGGACCCTTCGAGCGCCTGGTAGACGCGTTGATCCGATTTGAGAGGGTCATTGCCGATCGCTCGTGCGTAGGGTGCCATCCATCGATACGCCCCATCCACGACGACGAGTTCGTCGATGTACGGCGCAATGGAGCGCAAGGTCCAAGGGAGTATGTCCCAGTCGTTGTATATGCTGAGATACGCGCTGAACTTTGTGTCCATTTTGCCGACTTCGCGAGGAGGCTTCGCTATTCAGCCGCGGCGGTGATAACAAGACTCGGCAACCACGCCTCTATAGCCCGAGACCACTCAGCGAAACGTGATTCATGACTGAGCATCTGGGTTCGCTCGCCATTATTCGGAGGGGTCGAGCACTCGCTCATCGCATATAACGCTGTCCGTTTCAGCAATGCGTTGCAGCTCGGCTGCCGAGGCTGTTTTCGTGTTTCGTAGGTTGTTGGGCGTCGACGCCGTCTTCTCGGGATCCAGGAAGTGCCTGGCAAAGATACCCATGACGTGCCCTACCGCCTGCGGGCGGACCTCGCGTAAATCCTCCGCGAAAAGCGTGCCTCCTGCGTGGGGGCCGGTAATGATCTCGTATGAAGGGAAATAAGCAACTTGTGGTCGTTCACGTGCAACCAACTCGGCCGAGACCCGCAAAACTGATTTGCTGTACGTCGTCGAAACCAGAACGTGACGGTCCTCGTAGGTCGCAACCAGCGCCACCGGAGATACCGTCAGGATCACTCGGACTCCGGGATTAGCGATACGCAGCAGATCGATAAATGACAACAGGTCCGCTTCGACCTCGGCGACTGTGAAGTTGTGAAACGTGTAGTTGCCGGGGTCGAAGTCCTCCCCGATCACCCCGGGGGGCAGCGGAAATACCGCCCCGTCGACCGCTGATGTCCACGCCTCGGTTAGCCCGAGCGTAAAAACGAAAACCGCACAGTCCTCGAACATGCGGCGCACAGCGGCAAAATGCTCCAGCCGATCCGCCAGCATGTCGTCAACCGTGGCAAACCCGTCGGCCGAAATCCGCGGCCGGAAGGGGTCGACAAACCGATCATCGGCGCGCCGCCAAGCGAGATCCGTCGGTTCGAACAGGCCGTACGCCCTCTGTTGGAGCTGGAGTAGCTGCCGGGCGGTGTAGATGTTACCAAACCGCGCCGGGAAGAGGCCGTAATCCGCATCGCCCGGGCTCCCTTCGGTAACTAAGTAATCGAAGCCGGCTTCGATCAATGTGCGGGACATGTGCTGCGCGAAGCAGCTTCCCGCCGTGGCAACCTTCTCGTCCCGACCGATGACGAACGGGACCGAGGTCACCGGGTCGACCTCTCCCGGGGCTCGGCCGGACATAGCTCGCCGCCAAAACGCATAATCGGGTCGCGTAGCATAGGGGCTTCGCATCTAACCTTCTTAGCAGCTTCCACCGCGAAGCCGCAACAGTCGCGGCGCCGGGACGCGTTCCGGAAGCGGGGTGATTCACGGCGCTGCACGGCGGCGTGTAACGACCGGCCGGCGGTTGCGGCGAGACCGGAAACGGACAATCATGGCCGCCCTTCCACAACGCAGGAGCCGTTGAGGCCGCCGCTGGTGGCGATGACCCGCAGCGCCGTGACCGGGTTGGCGTCGCCGTAATGGACGGCGGCGCCGCTCAAGGAGCCCCACGGACCGCCGGTCGAGGTCCTATAGGCACTGGTTATCCGCAACTGCTTCTGCCGGCCAGTGGAAAGGTCGCCCATCTGCAAGGTGAAATTGGCCGGCGCGGCGCCGGTTGCGTCGAGCGTCGTGTGGTCGATCGGCAGCCCGCTCTCGGTGTCGGCGACGGTAATCGCTTTGCCGCCCTCGACGCCGTATTCCGAGACCGCGTAGTCCCTGGTAATCCAGGTCGGGCCTGTTCCTTCGCCGATCTGGACATAGACCTTTACCGCCGATGCCGGAACGATCTCGCGGCAGGTGAGCTGCCATTCGTGATAAGAGCCGGTATCTAGCCTGGTCCACGCGAAAGAGGCGACGGCGCTGCCGGCGACCGCGGTCTGCTTGCTGCGGTAGATCCAGCCGCCGTTCACGGCGTTCTCGACGGTGCCCGGCAATCCCTGCTGCAAGATCGCCTGGGTGACGCCAGTGAAATTGTTGCTAGGATCGACCGTGACCGGCAAGGTCAAGGAGCAGCAGAAACCAATCCCGTAGAGCTGGATCCCGGCGCCATCGTCAAAGGCAATATTGCCGATAAGGGTGATCCCAACGCCAACGAATGGCGTATTCGGGTAAATCCAAAAACCGGAGGTGTTAAAGACACCGAGATTGGTCGAGGGGCCGGCCTTGCCGTTGTCCCAGGCCTTGTTGCCCGTGAAGAGGACATAGTCGGCGCTGTCGAAAAATCCCGCGCCGCCATTGCGGTAGGCCTGGTTGTTCGCGACGATCGTATGCGGGCAGTGTATCTCGAAGCCGACCAGGTGGTCAGTGCTGGCGGCATCATGCACCGAATTGCTCATGATCAGCCAGCTATCGCAAGTCGGCGGGACGGTTTCGCCGGTGTAGAGGCCGGCGCCGCCTTGGCCGGAAATGTCGTTGCCAAGCAGGAGCCCGCCTTGACCAACGATCTGCACGACGGTGCCGATGACCGTGTTGCCCTCGATAACCGCATGCGGGATCGAGCCGTCGGTGCCGATCGACATCTCAATCGCCGAACTGTTGTTCGACTGGTCGCCTGCGACCGGAGTGGCGAATTGCAGGTAGTTATGGCGGATGACGAGGCCGTTCAGCGCGTGGCCCACGGCGTAGGGCGAGATCAGGTACAGGCCGGGGTTGGCGTTGATGATCGCTATGCGCTCGACGGCAAACCCGGTGGCGCTGCCGGAGACCGCCCTGACGTCGATTACACTGTAGACGGTGCTGTTCGTAATAGTAACCGGGTTATTCAAATCAAGCGTCAAATCGGCGATCGTCACGCCCGACTTCCCGTTCCATTCGAAAATGTCGGCCGAAAAGGCGCAGCCGGAGGGGAAGCGGATCGTCGTCGTGCCGCGGCCGGCGCCGACTAGGCTGATCGCCGAGGCGGCGGTCCAGGTCGCGCTCGGGCACGAGGTCAGCATATAGGTGCCGGGCGGGAAATAGACCCGCTGCGAGCCCGTCAGCGCAAAAAGGCGCCCAACCGCGGCGGTGTTATCGGTCGCGCCGTCGCCGACAAAGCCGAGCGCGGTCGCGCTCATGAATTCGCCCTGGTATCGGGCGAGGCTCTCCCAAGCGGTGCCGGCGGTGGCGACTGCTCCGGCCTGCTCCCTGCTGAGTGGTTGAGGCCGCGCGGGGAGCGCGACGCACAGCAGGGAAAGAAGGAACCAAGCGGCTGCCCCCCTCGAACGAATAGCGGCTGCACGCATCATGGGATCGCTTTCGAGATTTTGTGGAGGGAGCTCCGGAGCTGCCGTGAAGAGCCGTGTAGATCGTATTACCGGGCTCGGGCTGGGCCGTGGCCGAGCTCAGAGGCAGACAGATTAACCCTAAGTCCAGTTATGTAGCGGCAGCCCTGGGGCGTTTCGCAATTCCGCGCAGCGTCAATATTTGCACGATTGACGGGCCCTCTGCGGTCGTCAAATCGGAGCCACTGCAGAGCAGTGCCGTCGTGGCTGGGCCTCGTCAGGGAACGCACTCAAGGATAGGCGCGCGCAGTATCGATACCGAGAGCATACATCACGCTGCCCATGACCGGATCATGAAGCATCGCCTTGTTTTCGGGGCACGGCCGCCATATCCGGTGCATAATGTCCTCGTTCTTGTCCGGGTTCGACTGATATTCAACAGCGAAGGCCCAGGATTTCCCGCGAATTGGTCTCACCGTAAAACCACGAGGTTCGAAGATCATTTCAAGCGATCTGAGGCTGTAGGACATGATGTGGCCGCGCCGATAAGGGTCGAGGTATCCTCGATCCTCGTTCTTCACGAAGTCGACAAGCCCCGTGTTGAAAATATAAAACGATCCCGCAACCGAGGTGCGAGCCATATCGGAAGCAAGCGCCCGGAGCATTGTTGGCGTCAGATGTTCGGCGACCTCGATGCAGACCCCGGCCTCGAATAAATGACCGGCGTCGGCAAGACCGCCGTGAATGTAGTGCTCATGGCTCGATCGCTTGGCCGGGGGGAAAGCCTCAACGCCAAAAAACTTCGTCCGTGATGATGGAAGATAGGTTGACAGGGCATCGAGGAGGAACCCTGGGCCGGTTGCAATATCCACAAACCTGTTTATCGCTATTCTCGTGTAAAGGATCGTCTCGGCAACTCGTGCCAGCGCCGGCCCATAAGAACGCTGCCACGCTTCCGCCATTTCGGCCTGCCAGTATGCCTCATCGTAAATTCGAGTCGGCTTTCCGGCATCCGTCAGATCGATCATATCCCGCTGGAGAAAGATGCAGTCGCAATTTGGACACTCGTGAAAATATAGACCATCTACTTGCGAGAATACGGCCGATGACATTCTATCGCAAACGGGACATTGGGAGGTCATTACGAGGTCCTTACTGGGTGGCCCGGCTTCAGGTCATCGGGTGAGAAGGCCTAGACCATTGCGCACCCTCGCTAGTTCCGGAATGTCCGCCGCCAGCCGCGCCGAAACGGCGCTGTAACCGAATTCTCTCTCGACATAGTCAAGCCCCTTGCGCACACGCTTCCTCGCCGCTCGCGGATCGCGAAGGACTCTGATGACACTGTTTGCAAAGTCTTCCGGCGTGTCGGCAATCTCCAGGAAATCCTTGGCCGCAGCAAAGCCCTCGGCACCGCAGGTCGTGGTAACGACCGGCGCCCCAAATCGCGTTGCCTCGATGATCTTCCCCTTCATTCCGCCGCCAAATCGCAGAGGGGCAATGACTAAATTCGTGGTCAGATAGAACCACTCGAGTACTGGGTCGGAGATGGACCCAGTCACCAAGATGTCCTCGGATGCCAGACCGGTAACCTCGGGCGGGGGGTAGGAACCGGCGATGATAGTAACGATTTCCGGTATACTGCTCCGCACCAATGGGAGAATTTCCCGAACAAACCACAATACGGCATCGCCGTTTGGCCGGTGCGCGAATCCGCCAACGTACAATACCGTCGGGCGGTTGGTCAGGTCACGGCCCAACCGCTCTCGCGCGGCCCTGATGCCATTATCGGGGTATACCTGGATTGGAAAAGTGCGCACCACTTTACTGGGTGCCTGCCGTGCCACCCAATCCACCTCTCCCGGGGCCGGGTAATAGATCACGTCCGATTTTTTCCACATGTTGGTTTCTGCGGTGCGCCAGTGCTCGATTTCTTCCAAAAGTTCGGCTCGTCCGGTAAGAGCGTATTCCCTTTCCAGGCGCGGGAAGGTAAGATCGTGGCCATAATATAAGATCTTCGCAGTCGTGTGGTCTGCAATGTCATCGATGTAATGCGTACAGGTGTGGGCTCGGCTGAGAAAAGCGTAATCTAAATACCCTCCATATTCCCGGATCCAATCCGAAAATCGACCAACCCACTCCCCACCATACAAAACCTCTATCCCAAAATCCTGCAGCGCCCGGACATATTGGCGATCATAGTATAAATTATCTGGCCAGAATGTCACTTGAAACCCGGCATCGACAAACATTTTCAGATAATCATACATCATTCGCGAGCCACCGTCACGATCGAATTGCGGCACGTAATGATCGATTGCGAGCAGATGCTTGCGCTGGCGACTCCTATCGCGAGCCATAAAAACATGCTCTCCATTCGAGTAGTGCTCGGCACTAAGCACCGTCTCCCATTTTGCCGCGAATTTTGCTTGGTTTTTGATTTGGTAAGCCTTTACACCGATGGTAACATCGGTGCCGCAGGAAACGCCTTCGTGATGTATCGCCTGGGAGCGCGGTGAATACAGCGTGCGGAGACCTTTCGCCCTGATCTGGAACGCCAGATCAGTGTCCTCGCAATAAGCCGGCAAATAACGTTCGTCAAAGCCGCCGATATCGTCCCACACCGATTTGGGAACAGCGATCGACGCTCCCGAAACATAGTCGACGTCCTTAATGTAATTGAATTGGTACATGGTCGGATCCTGCCCTCGGCCGAAGTTCCAGCCGCTTGCATCGCGCCAGATGATTCCACCAGCTTCCTGCAACGACCCGTCGCCCATCAGCAGCTTTGAGCCGACGAGCCCCACGTCATTAAAGCGCGCAAAGGGGGCGAGGATCTCATCGAGCCAGTGGTCCAATATCAAGGTGTCGTTGTTGAGCAATACAACGTACTTGCCATTTGCGTGTTTCGTAGAAAGATTGCAATTCTTGAGAAAGCCCTGATTCACGTCGTGTGTAATGCAACGAACGATGCCGCCGACGGCCTCGAACACCTCCTTTGTTTCGTCGGAAGAGCCATCGTCACCAATGATAAGCTCGTATCGAAGATTGCATTTGTGCTCGAGCAGCGAAATCGCACAGGCGATGCTATACTCGACATGTTCGAAAACGGGAACGATAACCGAGGCCTCGACCGGTCGATTGTCGATAGCCGCGCGCGAAAGCAGCCGCATCCGCTCGACGAGCGAGGCAATGATATCTCGTCTCGAAGGTCCGCTGCCGTTCTGCTTCACCCCGAGCGCCTCGATGATCGGGAAATTACGGAGGATCCGGCGGGCGGCGGCTTCGCCATACTCGTCCCTGAGCAGATCCGCGAGTCGTTGACGGTCCGGCGCATTGGGCATCTCGGGAAGCTTCACTGGGGGCGGAGGCGGTTCCGGTTCGGTGAGCCGTTGCAGCTCCGCTAGCTGGCCCGCTGGCCAGCCTAGCGCACCCAGTTCCTCCAGCGGATAAGGCATTGACGGGTCAAGGGTGAAGGCGCTCAGGTACGCTGCCTGGGCCTCCTCGGTCTTGCCCTGCAGCTTCTGGGCGTGACCGAGCTGCAGATAGGTGTCGGCTGCGCCCGAATCGAGCGACAGCGCCCTGCGGTAAGCGAGCTCTGCCTGGGCCAGCTTGTCGGGGTCCCGCAACTCGCCGGATTCCTTCAATGCGTGACCGTACTGAACCCAAATGGGCGGCTTGTGGGGATCTCGGTCGAGAGCCTGCCGGTAGAGCTGGGCGGCGAACTCCCATTGCCCCGCGTCTCGCGCCTGATCGGCTAAATCGACAAAGCTCTGCTTCCGGCGGAAGCGCAGCAGGTCAACGATGCGGTCCAATGCCATTTCGCCCTAACGAGGTCCACTTTCCCAATTTAGAAACTCAGGCCGGCCCAGAAGAATTTGCTAACAATCCGCCGCCATCCATCTGGCTTTGTCGGTGCGGCGGTGTCGATACGGAACGCAGCGATCGCGGCCCTTCCGACCTGCCGAGCCGCGATCAGCGTACTCTGCAGCATCACGACTTCGCCTGCAACGAGAGCTACGCGCGCTCCGGTGCCTCGCTAGGGCTGGCGGCCCTCTCCTGCACCCCGCTCGGGAAAGCGCCTGATCGCATCGACGTCCGGCGATAGATCCTCGTCGAAGCGCCCGTTCGCCCTCGTGGCGCCGTGGCATCGGACACTCGATCATAGCTGATTCCCCGGAGCTCCTTGGTTAATGGCCGGCCGGTGCGGCGGCAGTTTCTACCGCGATTGACCGCGGCGAGCAACTCCTGGGTAGCGTCTCAGTTTGAATTGTAACAGAAGGGCTGAACGAGTGTAGGGCGGGCGTCATGGTAAACAGGTTCGTTCGCGCCGGAACCCGACTCCGAGGAGGGCGTTTTGGGTTTCCGGTAAATCTGTGCTAGGGTGTAGACGCAATTCGCGCGGTGGGTCACCATGCCGATGGACGATCTTGATACCGATTTCTTCCTAATGGCGAATTTGCGCCCCAAGACAACCGGCTTGCCGATGGTGGTATGGGTCAGCGAGCGCGGTAATGCGCGACACGATGTTCGAGTTGAGGTCGCATTGCAGCATGGCGATCGAATTGATCCGTCGCACACTGCAGTATTTGGGGTTCGGCCGACTCCTGGTTTGATCACCGGGTATCTATCGGCGGCGGACCAACGTGCAGTATCGGACTGGATCAAGCTGAATGAGGCTGCAATCGTTGAGTATTGGGATGGCGTCATTGATACTGGCGAGCTATTAGGGCGTCTAAAGCGCGTCTAAGTTTCCCACTATCGCGGCGCATCGTCGCGCTGAATTTAATTATCCGACCAAGAGTGCGCCCGACCGAAGATCCTCGCGCGCTTCGATCAATTGAACCACGTCCTCCATCGTGTCGGATGGAAGGTCGCGCGTTCGCCCGTTCCATTTGCGTCCGCGGCGCGTTAGATTGGCATCGCGCGGATGCAGGTACCGGCCATCGGCCCGCCTCGGTCTGGACAAAATCGGCCGGTCAGCTTGGTCCCTCGTTCGTTGGAATTTTCCGCATGTCAGAAACCTCCCAGATCGATCGCATCCTGCTCGCCTACGGCATCGCCTGGCTGATGGTGATGAGCGCCCGCGCACACGCGGCGGGCCAGCCGTCGCACTGGAGCGAGCGGAACTGATGTCGACCTTCTGGCGCGGGCTTGTTATCCAGTGGCGGGTCGTCGGCGCCATGCTGATCCGCGAGATCTATTCGCGCTTCGGCCGCGAAGGCCTCGGTTTCGTCTGGGTCATAGGTGAACCGCTGACATTTGCGTTACCGGTCCTCTTTCTCTGGCGGGCCGTGAGAGGTTCGCAGGAACATGGCCTCGCGCTCGTACCGTTCCTGTGGAGCGGTTATATTCCACTGCAGCTTTTCCGTCATCTCGGCGGCCGCATGTTATTGTTCGTACGGGCGAATGTCGGATTGCTCTACCATCAACGGGTTAAAATCTTCGACATCTTCCTCGCACGCGTGCTGCTGGAGATCGGCTCGAACCTCACCGCTCTGATTGCAACCTTCGCGGTGTTCTACGCCATCGGGTCGCTCGCAGTGCCGCGGGATTTGCCGATGTTCTATCTGGGATATTTCTACACCATCTGGTGGTGCGTCGCAGTCGCCCTGATCATCGGCGCCCTCTCCGAGCGCACGGAATGGGTAGCACAGATTTGGACACCCTTCTCTTACCTCTACATGTTCTTCTCAGGTTTCTTCTTTCTGGCGGATTGGCTGCCGCCAACTCTGCGCAAGATAGCGCTTTATCAGCCCAGTGTACAGGCGTACGAGATGATCCGTGCCGGGGTTTTTGGTGCTACGATCAAGACTTATGGGGACCCGGCCTATACGACATTCGTCCTCTCAATCATGACCTTGATCGGCCTATGGCTGATGCGCGAAGCCCGCAAATTTATCAGGCTCGAATGACCCGGGCGGTCGATGTCACGAGGACCATCGAACTTAACGCCGCACAGGAGCACGTTGAAGCTGCGCGATCGTCAGGTCCGCCAGCTCGGTCAAGTCCAGCAGCGACATGCAATTGTCCTGCTTCCGGCAGTCTCCATAGCAGACCAGGCAGTCAAGCTGTCGCGTCCAGGTCTTGGCGATCAGGCCATCGAAGGGGAAAATCTCGGCGGCGTTGGTCGGCCCGAACACCGCCACCGTCGGCAGGCCGATCGCCGCGGCGACATGGAGCGCCAGCGTGTCGCCGCAGAGCAACGCGTCGACTTCCATCAAGGTCGCCACGAATTCGGGAACCGAGGTCTCGGTCAGCGCTGTTGCGATGCGGTCGCCCGGCTGGCGCATCGCCATGATTGCGGCCGCCTTCTCGATCTCGCCGCTGCCGCCGACGAGCAGCACGTCGACATCCCCCCGTTCGCGCAGCCGCCGCGCATAGTGATAGATCTGGTCGGCATAAAGCATTTTCTTGGGCCAGCGGCCGCCCGAGCCGATGTTGACGGCGACCCGGCGGCGCGTACCGCCGCCGCATAATTCGGCGAGGCGCGCCGCCGCCGCTGCCCGCAGGCCATCGTCGACCCGGATCGCCGGCGGCGGCACCGGCGTCCCCTCGGGGGCGCCGAGAATGGCCAGCATGCGGTGCTGGTAGGACTGCGTGTTCTCCCGCTTCAACCGGTCGAATGCCGCCATTTCGAGCCAGGTCGCCGCCGCCTCGTTGCTCGGCGTGAGAACCCCGTCGCGCATGTAGAAGCCGATGGGATCGCCCCTGGTCGCGGCGGCCGAGGCAATCGACGCACTCGTCAGGTCGTTCGACGGCGAATAGACGTGGTCCCACGCCCCGCTGACGACGCGGGCAAAGCCATCCTGCGACAGCTCGACGACCTCGTCGACATCGCGCATCATGCCGACCAGCTCGACCGATTCCTTTCGGGTCAGCCAGGCGATGAACGGCGCCTGGTGACGGGCGATGATCGCCGGCAGCAGGCTCGCCGAGCGCAGCACGTCGCCGATCGCGTCGAGCTTGATGAAGAGGACGCGCTCCGCGTATTGCGACACGTGCCGGCACGAGGGGCATTCGGAGCCGTCCTGCTTGTTGAACACGCAGGGCTTCGAGCCCCTGAAATATCGACAAGCGAAGTTGATCATTTGGCTCCTCGCGGCTGCCATCCCCCGCGCCCCGGTTGGGACGCGCGCGTCACCTCTGCTTCAGACACGCCTCCGGGCGCCGAAGAACCGCGCGATGGCCCGCCGCCAGTCGCGAGGTGCAGGTGCATCAGGCTTTGGCGGTGCTGCGGTGTCGACGCGGAACGCCGCGAGCGCGGCCCTGCCGACGTGCCGTGCCGCCGTCAGCGTGCCCTGCAGTGTGTCGATTTCGGCCCGCAACGCGGCGGCCGCCGCCGCGCGCTCGGTTGCCTCGGCCTCGGCCCGGACCATCCGCTCGCGCAATTCGGCGACCTCGGCCTCGATCGCCGCCCCGGCACGTGCTCGCTCCTGCGCCTCGCGGTCGGCCTGCGCCAGCGCCTCGCGCAGTGCGGCGACTTCGGCCGCCGCCGCGTCGATGGCGAACGTGCGCTCCTGTGCTTCCTCGTCGGCTTGCGCCAGCCGCTCGCGCAGCGCCCCGACCTCGGCCTTCAACGTCCCCGCTGCCGCGCTATGCTCCTGCGCCAAGCCCTCGACCTGTGCCAGCGCACCGCGCAACTCCGCAATCTCGTTCTGCATTGCATCGGCCGCCGCCGCACGCTGCCGGCTTGCGAGCTCCGCCTGTGCCAGCGCCTCCCGCAGCACTTTGACCTCGGCGAACGACGTCTGGGCGCGATCCGCACGCTCCTGCGCTTCTCGATCGGCCAGCGCCAGCGCGCCGCGCAGCGCCGCGAGCTCTCTCTGCGTCGCCTTCCCAGCGACCGCGGACTGCTCTGCCTCTCGCTCGTCCCGCGCCAGAGTGTCCCATAGCAGGGCGACCTCGGCCTGCATCGCCTCCCCTGCGACCGCGCGCTCCTGACCCGCCTCCTCCGCCTGTGCCAGCGCCTCCCGCAGCGTCTCGACCTCGGCCTCCACCGCCGCCGTCGTGGCCGCGCGCTGCTGCCCCGTCCGCTCCGCCTGCGCCAGCGCCTCGTGCAACGCCCCGACCTCGGCCTCCATCGCCTCCGACGCGGCCGCCCGCTCGTGCGCCTCGCGCTCGGCCCCCGCCAGCGTCTCCCGCAACGCCACGGTTTCGACCCGCATCGCTTCCGCCGCAGCCGCGCGCTCCTGACCCGCCCGCTCGGCCTGAGCCAGCGCTTCCCGCAACGTCCCGACCTCGGCCTGCACCGCTTCTGCCGCGACCGCGCGCTCTTGCCCCGCCCGCTCGGCCTGCGCCAGCGCCTCCCGCAACGTCTCGACCTCGGCCTGCACCGCTTCTGCCGCGATTGCGCGCTCCTGCGCCTCGCGCTCACCTTGCGCCAGCGCCTCCTGCAACGCCGCGATCTCGGTCTGCATCACTTCTACCGCGCTCGCATGCGCCTGCTCCGCCTGCGCCAGCGCCTCCTGCAGCGTCCCGATCTCGGCCTGCATCGCTTCTGCCGCCACCGCACGCTCCTGCGCCTCGCGCTCACCTTGCGCCAGCGCACTCCGGGCCGCCGCGATCTCGGTCTGCATCGCTTCTGCCGCGCTCGCCTGCGCCTGCTCCGCCTGCGCCACCGCCTCCCGCAGCGCCCCGATCTCGGCCTGCATCGCGTCTGCTGCCACCGCACGCTCCCGCCCGGCCCGCTCTGCCTGCGCCAGTGCATCACGCAGCGCAGCGACCTCGGCTTGCATCGCCACCGCCGCAGCGCCGTGCTCTTGCGCCTCTTGCCCGGCATGCCGGAGGGCCGCCTCGCGCGCCGCGGCCTCTGCTTGCGCTGCCTGCAGCGCTGCGAGAAGCTCGGCGGCGCGGCCGGAAAGTTCGGTTACC
>DATEQL010000038.1:0-3487 GCA_035272665.1 Allostellaceae bacterium | reverse complement strand
GCCGGATAGATCGACGAGCCGGCCGTACGGCTCGGGTTTGCTCCCTCCATGCATGGGACAATCCACACCGGGGCTTCATGGATATGGTCGGCCAGATATTGGGCCGCATCGAGCATCCGCCTGAACCGCTCCGGGCTCGTTCCGGGAGCCGGTTTGCCTGCTCGATATCGGGGGCTGACCACCTCGTCCCAGGTCCGCTTGTAGTAGGACCCGACCGTCTGCTTGACCACGGGATCCCGGATGACGAGGAACCGCCAGCGCTGCATGTTGCCGCCGGACGGCGCAAACACGCCCGCCTCCAGGATTTTTCGGATCAACTCGGCCGGAACGGGGTCTGGCTTCAAGCGCCGCATCGATCGGGTCGTCGCCATGATCTCGAACAAGTCTGGGGCTTTCTCCGGCATGACATCCTCGAGCGAAAACTGTTCGGTTCCATATAACAGGATACCGGACGGCCATGTTGGACCTTGGGCATGTGCAATGCGACACGGGGGCTCACAGGAGTTGGAGATCGCCGAGTAAGGTCGGAAGTAGCTCCGAAACGGTCGGATGGATCGGCATCGAGCGCTGCAACACGGTGTAGGGAGCTTTGGCGTACATCATGTCCAGAATGCCGTGAACGACCTCGTCACCCCCGGTCCCAAGAATGGCGGCGCCCAGGATTTCCTTGTTGTCGGCATCGACCAGCACCTTCATGAAGCCCTGGGTCTCGCCCTTTTCGACAGCGCGGCCGACGCGAGTCATCGGGCGTCTGCCGATCAGTGCGCGTTTCCCGCTGCGTCTTACCTGTTCCTCCGTCAGACCGGCTCGGCCGAGCGGCGGGTCAGTGTAAAGCGCGTACGCGGTGATGCGGTCGCTGAGCCGGCGGGGGTCGTTGTCGAGCAAATTCGCCGCGACGATCTCGAAATCGTTATAGGCGGTGTGCGTGAACGCCCCCCTGCCGTTGCAGTCGCCGAGCGCCCAGACCCCCGGTACATTGGTACGCAGTTGGTCGTCGACCACAATGTAACCGTGCTCGTCCTGAACTATGCCGGCCCGATCGAGACCGAGATCGTCGGTGTTGGGCCGTCGGCCCACGGCCACCAGCAGGTGTGACCCGTGGATCTCTGGGGCGCCGGCCGCGCAATCGACCCCGACGACGATGTCCTCGCCGCTTTTCCGGACGCGGATGCAAGTCGCGTCGACCCGTATACCGATGCCTTCGCGCTCCAGAATCTCGCGGATCGCCGCGGATACGTCCAGGTCTTCGCGGTGGATCAGCCGAGGGGCCATCTCGACGACCGTCACCTCGCTGCCGAAGCGTCGATACATCTGGGCGAATTCGAGGCCGACATAGCTGCCGCCGACGACCACCAGATGGCGCGGCAGAAAATCGACCGCCATCATCGAGCTGTTCGTCAGATACGCGACCTGATCGAGACCGGGCCATGTCGGCACCACCGCCCGACCGCCGACATTGATAAAGATCCGTTGCGCGGTCAGCATAGCCTCGCCGACCTGCACCTCGTGCGCCGCGACGAACCGGGCGTGGCCTCGGTAGATCGTGCAGTTCTGCAGCGCCTTCAGGCTCTCTTCGACACCGGCCCGCGATTGCCCGGAGATCGCATCTTTTCTGGTTCTGACCCGGGCCATATCGGCGCGCACGGGTCCGTCGACCACCACCCCGAAATCGGCCGCTCGGCGCGCCATTTGGATCGCATTGGCGCTGGCGATCAGGGTTTTTGTCGGAATGCAGCCGGTATTGACGCAGGTGCCACCGAACAACCCACGTTCGACGATGGCGACCGTCATGCCCGCAGCCGCGAGCCTTCGGGCCAACGCGGGACCCGCCTGCCCGGCGCCGATGATGATGGCGTCGTGGGCGCTCGTCCGAATTTCGGCTTTGGTCATTGTCCGCCTCCTTCCTCCGCTCAGAACCCGGGAGTCCTTCGATGTGGACAGAAGTATTAGTTAAGCTCGGCCCGCTGCGAGACTACTTCCCTCGCACGCAATGACGTAAAAGGGCTGGATTACGAACGCCACGAGAAATGGGGAGGTTGCGAATGAGCGACATATCGGGCCCGCCGTTCCGCGCCGACCACGTCGGCAGCCTGCTGCGTCCGCCGGAATTATTGCGGGCGCGCGAGGAGCATCAAGCCGGCCGCCTCACTGCCGAGGGGTTGCGCCAGGTCGAGGACACGGCGATTCGTGATGTCGCACGGATGCAGCAGGAGATCGGCCTCGGGGCGGTAACCGACGGCGAGTTCCGACGCGGCTCCTGGCACATGGATTTCCTCTACCAGATCGGCGGGGTGGCCAAGACCAACCAGTCCCTGCGCATCCAGTTCAAGAACGAGGCCGGGCCGGTCGAGGCGGCGCTCGGAGCCTTTCGCATCGGTCGCCGGCTTACCCTCGACAAGACGATCTTCGCCGAGGATTTCGCCTATCTGAAATCGGTTGTCCCGGCTGGAGCCGTCGCGAAGCTAACCATACCGTCGCCGTCGATGCTACATTACCGCGGCGGCCGGGCGGTGATCGACCAGGCCGCCTATCCCGAGATGGAAGCTTTCTGGCAAGACCTCGCCGAAGTCTACCGGCATGAGATCGCCGCCCTTGCCTCGCTCGGCTGCACCTATTTGCAGCTCGACGACACCAGCCTGGCCTACCTCAACGACCCGGCGCAGCGGGCCTATGTGACGAGCATCGGCGGTGACGGCGACAAGCAGCATCTGACCAACATTCGCCTGATCAACCAGGCGCTCACTGGCAAGCCCGCGGGCATGACGGTGTGCACCCATATGTGCCGCGGCAATTTCCGCTCGTCTTGGGTGGCCGAAGGCGGCTACGATCATGTCGCGGAGGCATTGTTCGGCGAGCTCGCGGTCGACGGCTTCTTTCTCGAATACGACGATGCGCGCTCCGGCGGCTTCGAGCCGTTGCGCTTCGTGCCGAGAGGGAAGAAGCGCGTGGTGCTAGGCCTCGTCACCAGCAAGCGCCCCGCGCTCGAAGGCAAGGACGAGCTAAAGCGTCGGATCGACGAGGCCGCGAGATACCTACCGCTCGAGCAGCTCTGCCTCAGCCCACAATGCGGCTTCTCCTCGACCGTGGACGGGAACGCGCTGACGATCGAGCAACAGGCTGCCAAACTCCGCCTCGTGGTCGAAACCGCGCGCGAAGTCTGGGGCTGAACATCCTGTCTGAAATCGGAGGACGCGAGCATGCGTGCGATGCAGATCATCGAATGGGGCAAGCCGCTGGAAGCGCGGGAGTACCCGGATCCCGAGCCCAAAGGCGAGGAGGTGTTGCTGCGCGTCGAGGCGGCGGGTGTTTGCCACAGCGACGTCCACATCTGGGATGGCTACTTCGATTTGGGTGGCGAGCGGCGGATCTCGCTGGAATCGCGCGGCGTGCGTCTGCCCTTCACGATGGGGCACGAGATCGCGGGTGAGGTCGCGGCGCTCGGCCCGCAGGCCACGGGTGTCAAGGTCGGCGACAAGGTGGTGGCCTA
>DATEQL010000037.1:0-17379 GCA_035272665.1 Allostellaceae bacterium | reverse complement strand
CACGTCGTAGTAGCGCTTGCCCAGCTCGCTGTCGGCCCGCGTGCGGCGCGGCACCGGGATGTGCGAATGCTCGGCGGCCCACACCGAATCGAAGCCGCGCTCCTCCATTGCGACCGCCAACTCGGCCGGGGTGATCGAGTACTCGGTGAAAAAGATCGAAGCGCCGAATTCCATGAAGCCCTCCCAAACCGCGTGTGACCGCCGATGCTAGGTTGCGCCGCCCGCCCGGGCAATCTCGGAGTCTCGACCGCGCCGGCAACGCGGCGTTTGTGGCTACGCTCGGCCGCCCGCCGGCGTCCTGATGCGTCAGCCGAGAGGGGGCGGGACGAAGCCGCCAAACTCGCGCTCGATCAGGCCGGCGAAGGCGATCGTCGTGCGATCCTCCAGGAAGCCGCCGATAACCTGGACGCCGATGGGCAGGCCGCTCTCGGTGCGCCCGATCGGTGCCACACCGTCGCCGGCAACCCCGATAGGGTCGCTGGACCGGCCCACGCGATCTGGTCGCCATAGGGCACTGATGGGTGAAGGATCCGATCGACACGCATCCACGACCACCGTCGAGGCGACGGCCGCCGATGATGCGACGGGCTTGGCATTCCGCACCGCGACCGAACTCGCAGAAGCATTGGCGCAGAGGAAAATCTCCGCGCGCGAACTGCTCGACAGCGCCATTTCCCGCATCGAAGCGCTCGACCCGAAGATCAACGCGGTCGTGGTGCGCGACTTCGACCGGGCGCGCACCGCCGCCGATGGCCCCACCACGTCGTAGTAGGTGACCTTGATCGTGGTGAGACCGCCGCGATCTTGTCCTTGAAAGGCGGCCGCAGCCGGCTGTCGCGGGACCGGCGCGGTCGACCCATAGCGCCGATTTCGCGCGCTTCATACGGCAGCAAGGTTAGGAAAAAGACTGACGCGTCATAGGTTCAGTCGGCGCATCTGTCCTATCGGATAGCGAGGGCCGGACGCGGCACCGAGCGGTACGATGCGGTCGATTTCCGCGAGATCGTCTGCCGTGAGCACAATCTCCGCGGCGCGCACATTCTCCTCGAGGTGCTTGCGCGATTTGGCACCCGGCATCGGTACGATGGAGGCTCCCGCACGCGAGCCCTGGGCCATTGGCCAAGCGATCGCGAGCTGGGCGAGCGTGGCGTCCTTCCCGCGCGCGATGGCCTCGAGCGCCGAGCGCAGTCGGAGGTTCTTCTCGACATTGGCGCCGTCAAAGCGCGGCAGCTGCGCGCGAATGTCGTCCGCTGCCATTTCCTCCGCCTTGGGAACCTCGGCGCTCAGCATCCCGCGCCCGAGCACGGCATAGGCCATCATCGCCACGCCAAGTTCCTTGCAGGCGTCGATTTGGCCCTGCTCTTCCGCATCACGCGAGAACAACGAATACTCCATCTGAAGCGAAGCGAGTGGATGCTCGGCACTGCCACGCCTGAGCGACAGGGCCGAGCACTCTGAGAGCGAGATGAACCGTGTCTTGCCCTCCTTGACGAGCTCGGCCATTCCCCCCACACTTTCCTCGATCGGCACGTTCGGGTCGACCCGCGACATGCAGAAGACGTCGAGCGTCTCGATGCCGAGCTTTTTCAAGCTCTGCTCGCAGGTTTGACGCAAATAGCGCGGATCGCCTCCGCCGCGCACGGCGTCCGAGCTGCCCTCGCGTGGGCTGCCGCTCTTCGAATGAATGACCACATCATGCCTGCGGCCGCGGATCGCTTCGCCGATCAGGCGATGATTGTGGCCGTTGCCGTAGCTGGCCGATGTGTCGAGAAAATTCACTCCGAGATCGAGTGCCGAGCCGATAGTGGCGATCGACTCCGCGTCGTCGGCCGGTCCATAGGCGCCAGACATGCCATAACAGCCGAGACCGATGGTCGATACCGTGAGATCAGTATTGCCGAATCTGCGGTGTTTCATAAACGAGCCCCGTCGATTGCAGGCATTATATCAGCGCTGCCCCCCAACTAAAGCTGGTTCAGGGGATTCACCTTGCCCGAAACGGCTCGAGGCTGCAGTCTCGAAGCTCTATCCGGCCGTATCGAGTGGTTGCAGGCCGCCGCGGGGCACTCCCCCACCGAAACGGGCCCCGATGGCTAGGCGAGCAATTAAAGGAGGTCGAATCATGAGAGGGAAAGCCCGCATCGCTCATTTGGCCGGGCCCAATGCCACCATCCAGAACACGCCTCCTTTGGTCACGTCCAACAAGGCGAGGGTAAAGCACAGATTGCCTCTGCTGACGAACCCGGATGGCACGCCGGCGCGGTTCGACGTTCTGCGCCCCCAGCGCCTGGCGGCACCGGTCACCCTTTATGTCGAGCAGTTCAGCGCGCATCCCCTCGAAGCCGACGCAGCCGAGCTCTACGGAGCGCCTGACGGCTACATCGACGGTGACGGACGCGTGCACAAGAGGCGGCAAAGCCTCGGTGACAAGCCGGTCTACGAGGTCGAACTCAGTCCCGAAGACGGGCTTTATCCGTTGCCCTATATGGCGATGCAGGCGGACGGCGAAGCCTGGGGGGAGGAATGCGCGTTCCCCGGTGCTCCCGAGGCGAAGGCGCGGCAAGGCTTCTTCCCGGACGGCTCGCGCAGTTTCGAGGAGATCGACCGGCTGCAGATCGGCGAGAAGGGCACGGGAAATCTGATCTCGGCAAACGCCGAGGTCGACTTCTATCGCCTCCTGCCGCCGTCCGGTTATACGAAGGGTTTGCCGGCCGACCGTCGCACCGATAGTGGTGCGGGTGACATCCCGCCGGAGCGCCGTGGCGTCGATTTCTTTCCGTACAAGCCCGCTCACCTCAGTGCCTCGGTACCGCGATCTGGGTTGGCGCGAGCGACCAATGCGGTCCAACAAATCCTGGAGAGCGGCAAATACGACGGCGCCATCTGGACCGAGGGCAGTCCGAGGATCGAAGAGACGATTTACTGGCTCAATTTACTGATCGATACGACCCTGCCGATCTGCGGCAATGCCGCCCAGCGGCCGCAAGGCATGATCAGCAATGACGGCCCGAAGAACATCGTCGACTCGGTCGAGTACATTGCCTCACGCGTCTGGGAGGACGAGCAAGGGCGCAATCGAGCCGGCGCGGTCCTGATCCAGGAGCAGCGCGTCTTCGCCGCCCGCGCCGTCCAGAAAGCCGATGCGCGGCCGGGCGGATATGTGGCGACCGGCGGACACGGCGGCATCCTCGGCGCATCCGGCCATGACGGGGCGCCCCTCCTGCACTACCTGCCGACAGCGCGGCACACCTGGAAGTCCGAAGTGAACGTCAGCCGCCTGCCCCCGAAGGTCGCGGGCGTGCGCCAGGAAGGCTCGCGCATCGAAACCGTATCCGTGGCAATCAAAGGGCCGGACGGAAAGCTGCTCGACGGGGCGATCCCGAAGGTCGCAATCAGCAAAGACGCAAGCTATTGGGACGACGACGGCACGGTCGATCCCGAGGCGGAAGTCGATTTGGTCGCATTGATCGGACATCTGCTGAAAAACGCGCCGCTCGCTGGCTTTGTCGTCGAGGGCTTCACGCCCTACGGCAGGCCCGCATCGTCTGCGCGGCACCGGCTGATGCTACGAGCCGTATACAGCGGACTACCAGTCGTTCGCGTCGGGCGCGGCAATACCGAGGGCTTCGTGCCATTGCATGATCCCGACTTCATCGGCGGCTCGAACCTGACCGCAACAAAGGCTCGGCTATTGCTGATGGCCTGTTTGATGAAGTTCGGCAGCCTGCCGCCGGCCGCTGACCCCGATCATCCGACGTCCGCGGAGTCGGCTGCCGTTCGTGAGAAGGTCGCCGCCTATCAAGCGGTCTTCGACACCCACTAAAGTGTCCGGCAGTGAATAATCGCTCCGAAATTACACCGTCATGCCCGGACGTGTTCCGGGCATCCACGTGTTGCGGTCGTCACCAAGCTCATGAAAAATATGGTTTGACGGCACTGCGTGGATGCCCACGGAACTAGTCCGTGGGCTGAAGGCCCACGGGACAAGCCCGGCCATGACGTCCTCTTGTACCTCAGGGTCATTCGATTGTTCACGGACGGGCCCTAGGCTTCCGTCGAGGTAATTCGGGACAAAAGGAGAGGAAGTGGAGCCATGCCCGCAACACGAACCTACGGCATGGACCAGGACTTTTATCCCTGGTCCCCGATTGTCACGCGCCCCATTCTCAGGTGGCCGGACAACGCCCGCGTCGCCCTTGCCGTCATCGTCAACCTCGAGCACTGGGACTGGGAGGTGCCGGCCGATACGCCGCTGGCGGTGAGCCCGCTCGGAGGCCCCGAGGGCCTGTGGAGCGGAAACCAGCCGAACTTTCCCGACATCGGCGGCTTCGGCAACCACGAGTATGGCAACCGTGTCGGGATCTTTCGCATCCTCGCCGTGCTGGATAAGTACGGCATCAAGCCGACCCTGGCGCTCGACAAGGCGGTCGCCGACCACTACCCGTTCCTGGTCAAGGAGGGCCGGAAGCGCGACGCCGAGTTCATCGCGCACGGTCTCTCGCGCCGGCGCATCATCCACATCGGCATGTCTGAGGATCAGGAGCGGCAGTACATCCGCGCCTCGATCGAGGCGGTCGAAAAGGCCACGGGCAAACGCCCGATCGGTTGGTCTGGCCCCGACTTTCAGGAGACGCCGAACACGCCCAACCTGCTGTCCGCGGAGGGCATTCGCTATGTCTGCGACTGGGGTAACGACGAGCAACCCTACAAGATGACGCCGAAGACCGGTGAGCTCTATTCGCTCGGGGTGAATGCCTACCTCGACGACAACTACATCCACCTCCACGGCCGCCGGACCATCAACGAGGTCAACCTGCTGTGGCGCGACTGGTTCGATGGTCTCTACGCCGATGGCGCCAACACCGGACGCCTGATGGTGCTCCATCTGCATCCGTGGATCATGGGCCAGCCGTGGCGCATACGGCATCTCGACGAAGTGCTTGGCCACATCAGCGCCTACCAGGGTGTGTGGAAGGCGACCGGCAGCGAGATCATCGACTGGTTCAAGGCGCAGTCAGGCTAGCCCAAGAGTGGCTGGATCCAGAATCGTCGTCATTGCGACCCCCGGACGGCCGGCCCTGGCGGGTCGTTCCGGGGGGAAGCAATCTCGCCCAAGCAAGGTCACATTCGCGGCCACCAGATTGCTTCGTCCCCGCGGTCAAGCCCGCGGGTCCTCGCAATGACAGCGTGGGCTAAACCGATTCGTTCTCATCACAGGAAGACGACATGACTCTCGCACCCGGCCGGTTCGACTATGCGCCCATCACGGAACGACCCATCATCAAGTGGCCCGACAACGCGCGTGTCGCGTTCTGGGTCGCGCCGAACATGGAGTTCTTCGAATACCTGCCGGAGAGCCGGCTGACGCAACCGGACATTCCGCACTACTCGCGCATGGACTACGGCAATCGCGTCGGCTTCTGGCGCATGCTCGACGTGCTGAACGAGAACAAAATTCGCGCGTGCTGCTGTCTCAATCTCGAGATTCTGGATCACTTTCCCGAAATAAAAGATGCCATGGTCTCCAGCGACTGGGACTACATGGCGCATGGTCTTTACAACAGCCGGCCGATCTACGACTACGGCGAAGAGCAGGAACAGGCGTACTGGCAGGACTTCATCACCCACTTGAAGGAGATGACCGGCAAGCGTCTGAAAGGACGCCTCGGCGGCGGTGCCGGCTACACTGTCAGGACTGACGATTTGATGGCGGAGGCCGGCTGCCTCTATCACACGTCGTGGATCATCGATGACCAGCCCTGGCCGATCAACGTACGCGGCGGTCAGAAATTTATCTACGTTCCCTATACCGGCCAGACCAACGATGCGGGCATGTTGGCCTGGAACCGCGAGGCTGATTACTTTCTGCAGATGATCAAGGACCAGTTCGACACGCTCTACCGCGAAGGTGCGGAAAACGGGCGGGTGATGTGTCTTTCGCTTCATCCGCACAACATCGGGCGCCCGAACGCCGCGAAGTATCTCGACCAGGCTCTGCAGTATATCCTCGGGCACGACGGTGTGTGGAACACCACCGCCGACGACATCGCCGAGTATTACATCACGAACTACTACGACCAGGTGTCGTCCTGGATCGCCGAACGCAAAGCCCAGGCATAAGCGCGTGCGACCAATGATAAGGGCCGCCGGAAGGCGGCCCCGATCATTTCCATCCATTGGCATGATGGCTAACGCTAGTCGCGGTCGGGAAACGGCGGGATAATGGCCGGAAGCTGGGAGACCGTGTAGCCCTTGACCTGCAATGTCCAGGCCGAGTCGATCGCCGGGTCGGCGCCCGCATAAGGCAGGTACAACGTCAGGTTCGAGACGTAGAGCGTCGAGCCGTCATTGCTGAAGGCCAGGCTCGCCGGGAACAGAAACCCGCGCACGATGCCGTTCTGGTCGATGCCCCCGAAGTCGCCGAGCTTGGCAATCACCTTGCCGGTCTTGTCGACGACGACGATCTCGTCCTCCTGGTTGGAGCAAATCCAGATGTTGTCGTCGCGGTCGAGCATGATCCCGTCCGGGGCGTTTATTCCGGTGATGAAGATCGACGCGGTGCCGGCGGTGCCGTCGTGATTGACCGGGATCTGGATGATCTGGTGAAACGCGGTGTTAGCGACGAACATGATCTTGCCGTCGTTGCTGAACTCGACGCCGTTGGCGCCGAACGGCGGCGTCAGACCGGTTCCCGGGCCCAGCAGCGGATCGCTGCTCCACGCCGTTGCTGAGCCGCCGTGCTTGGGGATCTTCCAGATCGTGCCGTTGAAGGAATCGGACACATAGCCGTTTCCGGCCTTGTCGAAGGTCAGCGCATTGAGGCCGGAACCGGGGATCGGACCCGCCAATACGCTGGACGTGCCGGTCTTTGGATCGACCTGAAGGACGTTGCCGGCCCCGAAATCAAGGACCCACAAAGCCCCGGTGACCGGATTGAAGCCGAGCCCGAGCATGTGCGGGCTCGAGCTCGCGATCGTGACCTTCCTGAGAATGTCGCCCCTCGGCGAGATCACGAAGAGCACGGCGTTGCCGGTGGTGATCGCGCCCTGCGTGTTGAAGCCGAAGCTCGGAACGTAGATGTTGCCGTCCGGCCCCACCGTGAGGCCTTCGACGCTGCTCTGCACGCCCGGCGTGACGTCGGGCAGAACCGCCAGCAGATCGACGTCGCCGCGGTCCCATGCGCCGGCCGGTGCCCCCGCCAGAACCCCGACCATGAGCCCGAGCGCGGCCGCACCGATCTTGAATCGTGTCATGGATTGCCTCCCCGCGGTGATTTGGGACCGAGATGTCCACTAGGTACGCGTGCATGATATCATTCCGCCGCGGGCGCACGGAAGCCGTGAATGGCGTTCGAGACACCTGCAAGTTCTGGCACGCGGTTCATTTCGGCCGTAGTCGGGGCGAAGGCGCTATTCTAATCGGCTCTTCACGGCGGCAACCGAGCGCGTCGACGAACCCCATGGGGTGGCTTTCGGAGCACCGCCGGGGTCGACGATACGGCGTACGACAGACCACCTCCAAAAAAGCTGCCCGAGCGCGGATATTATTGTCACGTCAAACACGACCCGAACGGGCCATTGAAGAATCGACCACCTGCGGAGACCTGCCAGATCCTCGTCGCCAAAAACTTGAGCGTTCCCAGTGGTTGCGATAGTTCGTCAGTGGCAGGTAAAACGCGTCGTGCACCGCGCCTGCATCGGCGCTGACGCGTTTAATCGCCGAATAGCCGGCCAGCCGCGGTCCCATGAACAGCGCGACATCGTAGCGCCACGACACGAACGGCCGCTCGAACAGCCCGCCGCACGCCGCGCGGCCGCGCTCCATGAAGCTCTTGAAGCCGTCCGGATCGCCGGTCTTGAACGCGATCCAACGCGGCATGTCGACCCCGCCGAACAGCCAGGCGGTGTTGATGCAATGATGGATGTCGCGCTCGTCGACGTCGCTGTCGCTCACCGCGCCGGCGCGGTGAAAGATGTCGCCGTCGCCGGTGCAGTCGATCGTCACCTTGGCGCGGATCGCGAGCCGGCCCTCCTTGCTCTCGAAGACAATGCCGCCGACCCGGCCGTCTTCTTCGATGACCGGCGTCGACGCCCAGGCATGCAGTATGAGATGCACGCCGGCGCCGACAACCAGTTCCTGGCTCAGCAGCTTCAGGTTCTCCGGATCGATCGTTGGCGACCAGGCGACGATGCTATGAAAGGCCGCGGTTCGTTCCTTCCAATAGGCGGCGGTCGCCGCGTCGGCGCTGCCCCAGTCGGCGCGCGGCGGGCCTGCCACCGCCCCTGGTGGATCAGCTCGGCGGCGATTCCTTCGATGACACGCCGGCCGGACCAGTCGGTCATCCGGTCGATCCAGATTACGAGGCCGCCCGTCGACAGCCCGCCAAGGTGGTTGTGCCGCTCGACCAGGACGGTATCGGCGCCGGCGCGCGCCGCTGCGATCGCCGCGGCGGTGCCAGCCGGTCCGCCGCCGGCGACCAGCACGTCGCAGTCGCGGAACACCGGCACCCGTCGCGCCCGCTCGATGATGGTGTCACTCGGGCGTGGCCGACGCTCGGCAAGCCGGCCGGCGCGGAACACCTCGGCCTGAAAGAACACGCGACCGTAATCGGATGACTTGGGGGTCATCGGGGTTTCGCTCTCTTGACCGACATTCACTTGATTCCGGTGATTTTAGGGTCAGGATCGCGCCTTTGGACGCCTTGAGCAACGGCAAATCGCCCTCGCCGCGGGCGAAGGGCGATGGAAGACAGCGGTTGACTGCAGTCATTCCGAACGTCGCATTGCGGGCCGACGGTGGCCATTCGCATGACCGCAAGCAAGCCACCGGGTTCGAACCTACTGAGCCGTTCTGGCCGGCACCGAGGAAGGTCCGAATAGGGGCAAGGAAGGGTGGTTCCCGGCGCGAAGGCTGAGTGGCCGAGAAGGGCGGATTCCCGACCTTCAGGTTCTGATGAGCCAACGGCGGGGTAGCGCCGAAAGCAGCCATCCGCCCGACCGCGATCGAACCGATAGGTTCGACCCGAAGCAGCCATCCGGTGGGCGGCGTGACGATCGGTCGCATAGGACGCGAAAGCGACTGCGACCCGATTGGCAGAATATCTACTCTTGACCGCATGATGTTGCCATAGTCCGCTAGGCAGGACTGAGAATCTCGATGAGGAGAAAGCCTGAATGACGTACCAGACGATCAGCGTGAAGCCTATCAGCGGCGCCCTCGGCGCCATTGTCGAAGGTGTCGATCTGTCGCAAGATCTCGACAACGCGACCGCTTCCGACCTGCATCAGGCGCTGCTCGACCATTGCGTGATCTTCTTCCGCGACCAGCACTTGACCCCGGAGCAGCATCTTCGGCTCGGCCGTCGCTTCGGCACCCTCAACGTGCATGAGTTCGTCGAGGCGATGACCGGCCATCCCGAGATCCTCGTCGTCGCCAAGAACGAGGCGGACACGAAGAATTTCGGCGGCGGCTGGCATTCGGACGTGACCTATCTCGACAAACCTGCGCTCGGCTCGATCCTTTATGCCCTAGAAGTCCCGGCCTATGGTGGCGATACGATGTTCGCCAACCAGTATCTCGCCTACGAGGCACTGTCACCGGGGATGCGGCATATGCTTGAGGGGCTGACCGCGATCCACAGCGCCGGGCACGTCTACGGCCTCGGTGCGCGCCATGATTACGCCAGGTTCGACGAACTGAGCGCGATGCAGATGCTGTACAGCAAGACGGCCCATCGCGAGGTCGAGCACCCAGCAGTCCGCACCCACCCCGTGATCGGCCGTAAATGCCTCTATGTCAACGGCGCCTTCACCACCCGCTTCAAGGACATGACCGTCGAGGAGAGCCGGCCGCTGCTGCAATTCCTTTACGAGCACGCTGTCCGGCCAGAATTCACCTGCCGCTTCCGCTGGGAGACCAATTCGGTCGCGTTCTGGGACAATCGCTGCGTGCAGCACTATGCACTTAACGATTATCACGGCCAGCGGCGGGTGATGCACCGCGTCACGGTCAATGGCGACCGGCCAGTCTGATATTGGCGTCAGCGCAACACCGCCGGAGGGCGGCAGGGAGGATAGGCCCGCCATGCTAAGCAACCCGATGTTGCGCCTCGCCCTCTTGGCGGGTGCTGCGATCATGGCGATCGGGCTTGGTCCGCACCCCGCTTGCAGTGACGAGCCGCTGCCGATCGCGATCGGCATCCAATCCGACAACAACTGGCTGATCATGACAGCACGCACCGAGCACTTGTTCGAGAAAGCCGGTCTCAAGCCGAATTTCGTCAAGTTCACCGCCGGCGCGCCGATGATGGCCGCCGCGCAAAGCCAGAGCATCGATGTCGCCTGCCTCGGCCTCGTCCCGTTCATAGCCGGGCTCGGGCAGGGTATTCCCTGGGTAACGATCGGGCTGACCCCGGTTGATCCGAATGCCGAGGGCATCGTTGTCCGCAAGGATGCCGGGATCGACAAGATTGCCGATCTCAAGGGCAAGAAGATCGGTTTCTTCCGCGCTTCGACGGCGCATTACGGGCTGTTCATGGCGCTCGACAAGAACCAGGTGCCGATCGATCGGGTGACGCTGCTGTCGTTGGCGCCGGCCCAACAGCTGGCGGCGATGCGCAACAAGGAGATCGACGCGGCCGAAGTTTGGCAGCCCTGGATCGAGAAGATGATTTTGGAGGCGAACGGCAAGCTGCTGGCGATGGAAGGCGATTTCGGGGTGCACACGGCCGACGGCACGTTCGCTGTGCGCACCGATTGGCTGGCAAAAAATCGCGAGGCCGCGCTGCGCTTCATGCGGGGCGTGATGCTAGCTGAAGCCTTTCTGAAGAAAGACCCGGAGCCGGCGATCAAGACATTCGCCGCGGAGACCGGCATCGACGACAAATTATCGGCACAGATCTATAAGGATGCGCCGCCGCCCGAGGTGCAGCGCTGGATCGACCCCGAATACCAGTTCTCGCTGGTGAAGGGCGGGGCACTGCAGCGGGAACTCGCAACGCTCGCCGATTTCCTGTTCCGCGAGAAGGTGATCCCGGCACAGGTCGATGTCGATAATGTGCTGGACGATTCGATTGTCCGAGACGCACTCAATTCCGATGCCCGACAGAAATGACGACGGAAGTGACGATCGCCCGGGATGACGCTGCCGTAGCGGCAGGCCGCCGGGTCGCGCCCGCTTCTCCGGCCGCGTCACGGCGCGCACACTATCCGCTGATCAGCGTCGGGGCAGTGCTGCTGCTGCTATGCATCTGGGCCCTCGTTACCAATCTGTTTCACATTTCGCCGATGGTGATGCCGACGCCGCAGGCGTTATACGGCCATTTCGTGGCAATGCTGCTCGGTGGGTACGCCGGACAGCCGCTGTGGGCGCATATTCTCGCTAGCCTCGGGCGGTCGATGACCGGGCTGCTCTGCGGCATCGTGCTCGCCGTGCCGATCGGGCTGTGTATGGGCTACAGCCGCGCTGTCAACGCCGCGCTGATGCCGATCTTCGGCTTCATCCGGCCGATCCCGCCGATCGCCTTCATCCCGCTGGTGATCCTGTAGTTCGGCATCGGCGAGTTCAGCAAGATCCTGCTGATCTTCGCGGCCTCCTTCAACTTCACGGTGCTGGCAAGCGCAGCCGGCATGCGCGCTGTGCCCGAGCAGCTTGTACGCGCCGGGATCAACCTCGGTCTGACGCGCAGGCAGTTGTTCATCAGCGTCATGCTGCCGGCGGCGCTGCCGCAGATCTTCACCGGGATCAAGACATCGACGGCGGTCAGCTGGGCGATCGTCGTCGCCGCCGAGTTGATCGCGGCGCAGGCCGGGCTCGGCTTCATCATTGAGGATGCGGGTACCTTCTTTCGCACCCCCGAGGTGCTCATCGGCGTCGTCATCATCGGCATCGTCGGGCTGAGCTTCGAACTGGTCATCACCCTCGCCGAGCGCCGCCTGCTGCATTGGCAGGCGAAGGGTTAGCATGGGAACGATTGTCGTCGACGGCGTCTCCAAGATATTCGGCGAGAGCAGGGCGGGCCCCGAGATCCGCGCCCTTGACCGGGTTAGCCTCGACATCGACGACCGGGAGATTGTCTGCGTCGTGGGTCCCAGCGGCTGCGGCAAGACCACGCTGCTCAATGTGATCGCCGGCTTCGAGACGCCGACGACCGGCGAGGTGCGGATCGACGGCAATCTGGTCGCGGGCGCCGGGCCCGACCGGATCGTCGTGTTCCAGAGCCCGTCGCTGTTTCCTTGGATGACGGTGCGGGAGAACGTCAGCTTCGGTCCGCGCAAGCGTGGCGTGCCGAAGCGGCGGGCGCTCACCGACGCCGCACACTACATCGAGGCGGTCGGGCTGACTAGGTTTGCTGACCGATATCCCTATGAACTGTCCGGCGGAATGCGGCAACGTGTGCAGCTGGCGCGAGCCTTGGTCAACCAGCCCGAAGTCCTGTTGATGGACGAGCCCTTCGCCTCGCTGGATTTCCAGACCCGGTTGGCGATGCAGGAGCTGCTGCTGCAGCTGTGGCATGAGATCCATCCTAAGATCTTCTTCATCACCCATGATGTCGAGGAGGCCGTATTCCTGGCCGACCGGGTTTACGTGATAAGCGTGGCGCCCGGGCGCATCAAGCAGGTAATCGAGGTGCCGTTCGCCAAGCCCCGGACGATCGACCTCGTCACCGTCCCTGATTTCGTAGCGATCAAGGACCGGGTGCTGCGGCTAATCCGCGAGGAGTTCCGGGCAAGTGACCGGCAGGCGCTCGCCGGCGACGGCGGGTGATCCGAAAACCACGCAGCGTGACGGACGCCAGCGCCCTGCCGTTGGCCAGACTCGTCCCGATACCGCAGGCGAAGCCGATCCTTTTTGATGATACCCATCACTTGGCCTTACCCCGGCGAAAGGCGGCTCGGATTGAACCGATTTCATCATCGCGGCGGCCTGCGGCCTCGCTTACGGTTGTTTCATCCGCCGCCGCCCAGCAGAGTGCCAAACCGCAGGGGCTTGCCATCTTCTCCCCGTTCCAGCCGGCCGCGCTGATGCAAGAGTCCGGTGTCCACCCGACCTCGCCGTTGCCTGTCGGGCCGGCAAGGTCCGGAATGGGGCATGGCCGTCGTCGCCGTTGAGGGAAACGATGGTCGGCAATGGGTCGAAAGCGGGCGCTCAGCACCCCACCGGTTTTCACAGCACGCTGCCGGCTCCGTCGAGCGGTCGGATGACGCGATCTGGTCGACGAGGCGGATGAGTGTTTTGCCTCGCGGCGGCTGTTCGACCCGGCCTGCAGCTTGTGGCTGTGGCGGGCCGACGCGGGGCCGAGGTCGCCAGTTCGGATAGCATCGTCCTCAGTGCCAATAGCCCCAGCGATCGCTACAGTGCCCGAGGTGCCGACCCTTCGTGTAGCCTCGGCGCACCGGGCGCTCTACCGCTATGCTAGCTGGGCTGAAAAGTCAGGCTCATCGATGCGAAACCACTCGCGACATTGAGACCGGTGCCGCCTTCGACGCTGACTGGTTGCAGCGAGATCGTATCGTCGGAGCCGCCAACCAGCACGTTGGCGCCGACCCCGACCCCGACCGTGACGCTTGCGGTTGCGCCTCCGTAGGTGCCGGTTAGCGACCCTGGTGGCAGGGCGACGGTCGGGGCGACGACCGTCCAGACGATCACTGCGTTTTGCACGTACCCGATATCAACGCCGAATTTCGAGATCGAACCGGTATAATGTTCCGGAGGACCCGCAGCCGGCAAGAAGGTGCAGTGCAGATCACGCGACGAGCCCAAGACATAGCCAAAGCCGCTGGCCATATCGCAGGTCATCACCCCGACGCTCACGTCGTGCGCCTGTGCCGGCGTTCCGAGCGCCAAGCCGCCTGTTACCAAGCCGACCGCGCTGAGCGCCACTCCAAGTCTGCTATACATTGTATCTCAATCTCCTGTTTGATCTCGACAACAGCCGCGTTCGCCCATCGTCACGAAGACGGCCGCTGCTCAGGTTCTCCAAAAAACTGTGCAGCCGGGGCCTTGTTGGCTTTGGGACGCAGCCGCGCGCGCACACAATCCCTTGAAAAACCTAATCAACCCTGAAGAGAGCGCGTTTGGCGTTGGTAATCGGCGCTTCTGGTGCGCGAGTGCGCTATTCGGTTGCTACGCAAAGCCCGGAGGCTGATCAGGTCCCCGCGCGTAGTCGTAACGTGCGTTGGGTTGTGGCCCTATCAGCCATTCTCCTGGACATTGTCTCGGGGCGGTGAGCCATTGGCGAGCATCGGCGTCGCCCCCGAAGCTGACGCGGTATTACTCACATTTGAAAGGCGTCGTCGGGGGGCCGGCGAATGGGCGCTGGCCTGCCAGCGCGTGCCGGTCGTTTGGACAAGGTGTCATCTCGGCGGTGCCCGTCCGTGGTTCCTGTGCACCGAGGATGCTGGCGATGGCCAGTGCTGCGGGCGGCGCGTCGCGAAGCTTTATCTTGGCGTAGCCCCGCTTTTTCATGCCGCCGGTGTCATAACCTCGGCTACGCGAGCCAGTCGGAGATCCCGGAGCAACGCGCGATCAGCAAAGCGCAGAAGCTCCGAATGCGGCTCCTGGGCGGACGGAGCCTCCTCGACCCGTTCCTGGACAAGCCGGCAAGGATGATCGGCTGACCTATTACCAGCGGAAGATTGCGCTCTCGTCCGGATTAACCGCCACAAAATCAAACACTTATCGGAAATTTGGGAATCCATGGGAATCGCATATCCGCACCCACACCGTTTTTCTGGCAGCGGAGACAAAGAGAAAGGGCGGACCCGAAGGCCCGCCCTTGTGCGACCCCGTCTCCCCGTTGGGCGAGGCCGGGGTGAAGCGGTAGTTAACGAAGGAGGGCGAAGCATGACTGTCTGGGCCGGATGACGACGTGGGACGACCTCTTGTGACGTGGAGTGAGTCAGGCGCTATCTAAGGGCGCGGAACGTTTCTCTTCGGCGTAGTTACCGCAAGCAACGCCGACCCACGCTATGCCGCAGCCTGACACGAAGGCGACCAACGAGAGCGGAGCCTGGTTGATCAGCTTATCGAGGCCCAGCCATCCGGTTGAGTCGTACCAACCCAAACCGTCCCTAACGCCTAACGGTGACCAATAGCCCCAGCTGAGCCAGAAGTAGCATTGCCATCCGATTATTCCCAGGCCCGCCATCGTCAGAAATACGCCGAGCACGCCGATCGCCACCGACACACCGAAGAGGATTTTCCATCCCAGAGTGTCGAGAGCAGTCATTTCAAAAATTTCCGTTATGAATAGGTTTATGCAGCAAATCTTTCGGCAAGGGAACCGGGAATGCGGGCACAAAAACCCCGGCCTCTCGACCGGGCTCCGGTGCGACTGGTCCCGCTAACCGTGATCAGCAAATCTATGTGTGGCGCATCTTGTGTATGCGAAAAATTCGGTGTACCATTAGTTGTGAGGAGAATGGGTACGGAGCAATCGTATGCCCTTCACGATCGAATATCTTTGGCGCGGCCATTCCAGCGCTGTGGAGCGGATGACCTCTTTCGCAAGTCACGTGGCCGGCGCAGAACAATCGGCGCGCGATTCCATAGGGCGGGTGCGGATCATGCGACCCGACACGCCGCCGGATAGCTATCGGATTCTCGATAATGACGGGAACGTCGTACTCGTCCGGTCATGGGCGGGATGACGCCTTGTAGGGTGCCGTGCCAGTGCTCCCCCGGCCTCAACGGTTATCGCTCCATGACGCAATCAACTACGTTGCGGAGAGATGCAAATGCGAGACGGAGAGGCCGGTAAGGCGGTCCACGCCGCGCTTGGCGAGGACGCGCTCCGAGCGAGCGCAAATAGACTCATCAGAGATCACGATCAACCGGTGCCGCTCCGCGAATATGTCGATACCGGCCTTTACCCCGTGCCGTCGAAACTCTGGGCCAGTTACCCCTGGCTGCATTTTTACAGACGCGCCGTCCGCCCGCACGGCAACCCGCAGTTCCGGGAACAGACTCCTGATGGACAACAGGTCGGGTTTACAGCGACCCCACGGTCGCGACCACCGATATGGATATTTGGCTCGATAGTGATCGTGAAAGCCACAAGGTTCCAGCCGGCGCCGCCAGGGAAGAAAAGGGACTGGCTGGAACGCTCTATGAAGCCATTCAGCTGAAGCCGGGAGCATTTGGCTTCGGAATCGACCTCAAGCCAATCTTTGAGCGCATTCGGCGCCATCTCGGCTTCGGATGAATTCGTCCCGGACGAAGAAAGCGCGGATCAGTCATGAAATCCGAACCCGGTCCGCCGATTGACGCTCGGCAGTGCGGCTGGGGCCGGCGTCCGGCTAATCGTGTGGTGCCGGGAATGCGGCCATCAGGTCGAGCCCGATCCCGCCGAGCATGCCCGTCGCTACCGGCGCCGAGGTCACCGTTCTCGAATGGCGCGAAAAGCTCGTCTGTTGCGGCGGGCCGCCACGTCGACATGGTGGTGAGCGGAACCGAGCGGAGATAGCTGGCATCGGCGTCCGCCGGCAGCCGGGGCGGCGAGCGAGTGTCGGCGCAAGATACAAATGTCACCCGGTGTGCAAAGTAGAGATGACACCCCCGTTGGGGGCGGATACGCAGCGCGACGCTGGATCGCAACCAGACACCGCATTGGGATTGAGCTACGATGGTCGGTGACTGGTGAAGCGGAAGCGGGCTCTGCTGGGAAGCAACCCGCCGAGGAATAGCCGGTTGGAGACTCACTCCGACGGACCGGAGCCGCCACTCGGCGGTCTCCATGCCAGCATTTCCGCAAGCATCGGGGTAGATCTCTCGATCCCTCAAAAACCCACCTTAGCCATGCCGCGATAGTGGCCGGCTCGGCGGGTAGCAATTTCGTTATCGTGAAGGTGCGAACCAGCGTCGGATTAGGTTTCGTCTCGCTCATGCGCGCAAAGGTAGCACAATTCTATCAAATCACCGCGCGGCTCGCGTGATCGTAGGCCGCGATCATGCTGAAACCTTCCCTTTCTTTTTCCACGCAAAACCCGCCAGTGCAATCACCCCACCGCCGAACAAGGGCAGGGTGGCGGGCGGACACAAAATCTAGGCTGTGAGGCACGAAATCGTGCTCTTACCGACATGGTAGCTGCGCGCGAGTTCGGCAAGGATAGCTACCCTCGGCGCGGTGTCGCGGCCGGGGTATTGAGGTGCTCCCGATTGTCTGAACAGAATTTCCGCGTCGATAAGTGGAACGTCTGCCGGGTTTAGGCTGCCGCGCGGAGCGACAGCTTTGTGAAGTAGGCCTGATCGGGCGTAGCGCCGTCAAGGCTTGAGTGTGGGCGCCGACCATTGTAGAAGTCCAGATAGCGTCCAAGGGAATTGCGGGCATCGGAAACGCTGTCGTAGGCCCGCAGATACACCTCTTCGTATTTGACGCTC
>DATEQL010000036.1:0-3265 GCA_035272665.1 Allostellaceae bacterium | reverse complement strand
CATCCGCCCCCTGGCGAGCGCCGGGAAATCAGCCGTGATCCCGCCCAGGCAAAACCGAACCGCGCCGCGCCGGTTCGATCAGGAACTCTACAAGACACGACACTTGATCGAAAATTTCTTCTGCAAACTCAAACAGTTCCGTGCTATCGCCACCCGCTACGACAAAACCGCGAGAAATTTCCTCGCCGCCGTCCATCTCGCCGCCGCTACAATCTGGCTCAATTGACGACACGCCCTAATCTATGGGGCGAGGGGGCCGCCGAAGATCCGGTATGGGTGGAGAGCGGAAGTTCGGTCCGATATGAGTATATGGCCTTGCGTGACTGCTGGACACCGCCCTGTGCGGGGCTTAGCGTTGGCCGGACCCATTAGCCGAGGACCGTGGCATCCAGCGGTCGTCGCGCGTCGACTACGACGCGATCGCGCCACTCTACGACAGCCAGCCGCTCCGCGAGAAATCGCCCGACCCTGCGCTCGCGGCGTTCCTCGCTGAGCGATCGGCGCTGGGAACGGCACTGCTCTTGGACATCGCTTGCGGTACCGGCAACCAGCTGGTCGCCAACAGCGCGATCGCGCCGCGTGCGAGGATGGTCGGGCTCGACGGGTCGCTCGGCATGTTGCGCCAGGCGCGCGCCAAATCGGCCGAGATCGGCTGGGTCCACGGCGACAGCTCGGCGTTGCCGTTCGCTTCCGGCACGTTCGATTTTGCCAGCTGCCAATACGCGCTCCACCATTTCCGTGACAAAGCGGGAATGGTGCGCGAGGCGTTTCGCGTGCTGCGGACTGGGGGACGCCTGGCGATCTTCAACATGTGCCCGCACGACGGCCTGGATTGGCTCTATTACGACTATTTTCCGGAGGTGCTGACGCGTGACCTCGCCGATTTCTGGCCGTCCCAGGCGATCGTGGCGGAGATGACGGCGGCCGGTTTTGCCGATGTCGTGGTCGATCGCGATCATCGGCGTAACGAGCGTAACCTGGCGACGTTTCTCGAAGGGCTGCGCCGCCGCGATCGTAATTCGCAACTTCTGACACTCTCGGATACGGCGTACGAGGCTGGATTGCGCCGCCTGGAGAGCGAGCTGGCCGATCCGAGCGCACCGCGTTCCCGCGCCGATCATTTGTGTTTCGTCACCGTTCGCGGCGACAAGCCGCTGCACTGAGCTGAAGGAGAAACCCGTGACCCAGGCCGCGCGCTTCCGCGAGCTGCTCCGTCACGATGGGATGATCGTCGCGCCCGGCGCCTACGACCGCATCATCGCGCGGATGATCGCGCGCGCTAGGTTGGAGTGCGTCGCCAAAGCGCCAACGCCGAAAGGGTTCGCGAGTAACAGCGCCCCCGGTGAACGTCCGTTCAGGGTCCGCAAGGGGACCTTCCCCCGTTGGGGCTCGCGCGGTTTCAGCGGCTGATCAGGTCCTGGCCGCCTTCGCCGCACCAGGATCGTCGCCGGTGGTCTTGGGGCCTGATCTTGCGAAACGTCCTATTTGTCACTCGCGCGCGAGTATTGAGAACGGAAACGAAGCATCTACATTAAGACATCGTCTTTTTATCCAAATACCTCCCCACGCGCGAGTGACAAATAGGACGTTTGGTTGCCCTGCAACTAGCGGGAGGAACGGGGAGGTGGCCGCGCGACGAAAGAGCATGCCCGCCCTCGCCCTTCGCGGCGCTCGGGCAGACCGGTCGCACCCAGGAAGCGAAAGAAGCCCTGGAGAAAGCCATCTCGTTCGCGCCGGCCGCCTTCGATATGTATGTCCTCGGCCCCCCGCCCTGGTTTTCGACCGGAAGACCACGCACACATGCCCGAAGGTCTGTGCAAGGCCGGATGGCAGGAGTAACGTAAAGCCCCCGCAGCCCGCACTTCTTCACCCCCACCTGTTGGCCGAGTACCGTGGCAATCACCGGATCGGCTCGGTGCCGCAGCGGTTCCGAAGTCGCTCACCATCGGCGATCGCCATCACGACCAGGATCTCGTTCGGGCGAGGCGCATCGGCCACCGAAACCGTTATCGTGTCGAAATGGGGGAAGGACCAAGGATCGTCCTTGTGACCGAGCGGCACATCGAGGGTCGCGCCGGCCGGAGCGACCTTAACGTTTGAGGAGATCACCGCCCGCCCGTCGCCGACTGCCGCCCGCATTGGTTTCCCGAGCATCGGGTGAACGCAAGCACCACCGTGCTCCATCTCGCCGTCGACGCCAACGAGTGCGCCCTTGCCGTATGAGACGACCGGTCCGTCAAGCAGCTTGACGAGCTCCGGCATCAGCCGCTCGCCGACCATCGCACCTGCCTCGAAGAGCGGCCGCAGATTGTCAACGCATCGTCCGGCGAAGGGGTTGAGGATCACCGCCATGCCGACCGCACGCACGACGGGTCGCGCCGCTGCAACCCCAAGCTCCGAGAGGATCATCTCGCGTGTCGTGATCAATTTTCGAATGTCGACCATCGCTTCCTCCTTGTCTGGATCTTTCACCCATCCCACGCCGTCGATCGCTGCCGTGAGGGAATTGGTGGATCTAGTGGATCGGTTTTCTGGTCAATGCTTAGGAATCCTGAATCCATGACACTTCCTAAGGAGTGGAGGGAAGGACATCCACCGGGTCCACTAGATCCACTAACCCCGCGCTCCATACCCAGAGCGTGAGCTGTCGGGCGGTGGCCTAGTATTAATGTCTTCCGGCACTTTGCGCGGCGAAGGGTGGAGACGATGAGGGTTGCTGGGCTAATCTGGCAAGCGGTGTCGGATGGCGCGTGGTGGCGGCTCCCTGGACCGTGTCCAAGAATGGGTGGCGCTCGTCGGCCTATCCCGGCGCGCCACAAGGTAGCGAGAGAACATGAGCAAGGCCTTCGTCAAGGAATCGGATGAAGAGGAAGACAGGCCCGACGAGCCGTCTACGCTTCCGGTCGGTTTCAAGAACTACATGACTCCGCACGGGCATCGCCAACTGTAGGAGGAGCTTCGCAGGCTACTTCGGGTCGAGCGCCCGAAGGTGGTCGATGTCGTGTCCTGGGCAGCAGGGAACGGCGATCTGAGGTGGTCCCGATTGTCTGAACAGAATTTCCGCGTCGATAAGTGGAACGTCTGCCGGGTTTAGGCTGCCGCACGGAGCGACAGCTTCGTGAAATAGGCCTGATCGGGCGTAGCGCCGTCAAGGCTTGAGTGTGGGCGCCGACCATTGTAGAAGTCCAGATAGCGTCCAAGGGAATTGCGGGCATCGGAAACGCTGTCGTAGGCCCGCAGATACACCTCTTCGTATTTGACGCTC
>DATEQL010000035.1:0-8117 GCA_035272665.1 Allostellaceae bacterium | reverse complement strand
GGCAAGCAATTGCGCGTCGACAAGATGCACGAGGCCGGGCTCTACGACGACTACAAGACCAAGGGGTGGCGCCGGCCGGGCGACCCGCACCTGCGCGTCAAGGAACTCGACCGCGACGGTGTCGATGCCGAAGTCATCTACGGCATTCTCGCGGCCTGCGCGAAGATGAAGAACCCCACAGCGGCGAACGAGATGCTGCGCATCTACAACGACTTCATGAACAACTTCTGCAGCCACTATCCTCAGCGCGAGATCGGCCTCGCCTGCCTGCCCTACAGCGACATCGGGGCGGCAGCGGCCGAGGTCCGCCGCGTCGCGAAGCTGGGCATGAAGGGGGTCGAGCTGTCGTGCTCGTGGCATATGACGCCGATGTGGCACCCGCTGTGGGACCCGCTGTGGGAGGCGGTCAACGAGACGCAATTGCCGCTGCACTTCCACACCTTCCCGGCGACCGACCCCGAGCTGCGCAAGTCTCTGGAGCCGGCGATTGCAAGGCGGATGACCTATAGCGGCCTGTGCCGCTTCCAGATGACCCTGGCGACGATCCTGACCGATCTGATGGGGGCGGCGGTATTCGAGCGCTTCCCGAACATCCGGGTCGTGTTCGGCGAGAGCGGCATCGGCTGGATCCCGTATGTGATCGACCGCATGGATTTCGAGTTCCAGGACCAGTATCAGGACCTCAAGCTCAAGAAGCTGCCGAGCGAGTACTGGCGCAACCAGTGCAAGGCGACCTTCCAATACGACCGCGTCGGCACCAAGCTGATCGAGGAGATGGGGGTCGAGACCCTGATGTGGGGCTCGGACTACCCGCATCCCGACGGGGTGTGGCCGGAGTCGAAGAAGTACATCGACGAGCAGTTCATCCACCTGCCGGCCGAGGTGACCCACAAGATGACCTGCGAGAACGCCGGCAAGTTCTACGGCCTGATCAACTAGGCGCGCCCCTCCCCTGAGGGGCCTCCGGTACTGAGAAAAGCCCCGCCGGGATCTCCGACGGGGTTTTCTTCGGCTAGCGGGGCAAAGGCTCGGTGCGGGTCTCGCGTCCGAGATAGATCGCATAGATGCTGAGCAGCGCGAAACAGGTCATCAGCGCGGCCGGTTTGTTGAAGTTCCCGCCGAACGGGGCGGCCAAAAGACCCGCCACCAGCGGCCCGAAGCTGGTGATGACGCGCGCGCCGCCATTGCAGAACGACACCGCGGTTGCCCGCACATGCGTCGGGAACAGCTCGGGAATATAGACCGCGTGGCCGGAAAACACGCCCAGCACGAAGAACCCATGGATCAGGAGCAAATACGGGTAAGGCGCCGTTGTGTCAGACGGCCAGGAACAGGGTGAGGCCGGCGGCCAAGGTCCCGATGTTGTAGAATGCCACGGTCGGTCCCCGTCCGATCAGATCGGCGATAAAGCCGAAGCACGCATAGCCGAAGATCCCGCCGATACCCCACAGCATCATGTTGCGGCCGATGATCGGAGCCGCCGCCGCACCCTTGACGCCCTCTTTTTCCAGCATCAGGCTTTGGATCGTCGGCAGCCAGATCACGGTCGTCCAGATCGCCAGCAAGGTGCCGAGGGCAAAGAGCAGGCCGACGAGCGTTCCGAAGCGCAGCTCTTTGTTGAACAATTGTAGCGGAACAAAGCGGAGGAATTCGCGGTCCTCGGTCGTGGCTGCATGGCCGCCGGCGCCGAGAGCGCGGCGCCTTTGGCGCACCACCTGGAAATGCTCGGGCCCGACCATCCCGCGGCGGATCAGTAACAGCAGCAATGCCGAGGCGATGCCGACAAAGAAACACATAACGCCAGCCAAAGCCACCGATTAGCGCGTAGACTTGGCCGCCGATGATGCTCCCCATGGCCCCGCCGGTCATCATGACGCCGAGGATCTTGGCACGGTGGATCTCGGCGAAGGCCTCGGCCACCAATGGGATGCCGACGATGATCTCGGCTCCGGTGCCGACTCCGGCAAAGAAGCGATAGATCCCAGGCTCGAGGGGCGAGTGCGATAGCCCCTGCAGCCCGGCGAAGACGCTCTATATCAGGATGCTGAGCGCCAGGGTTCGCACCCGGCCGATATAGTCCGCGACGATGCCGAATAGAAAGCCGCCGAGCGACCAACCGAGCAACCCTACCGTGCTGAGGATCCCGCCCACGCGGCCGATATCGGCGATCGTCGGTTACCCGCCCAAAAGTTCGGTCAGTGCCGGGCTCAGCACGAGCGAAAAGAGACCGAAATCGGTGGCATCGAGCGACCAGCCCGCCCACACTACGAAAAATACCACATTGGTAGCGGGTAAAGCCCCGACAAATGCCAGCTGTCCTGCCGTCGCTCCCCCCGTAGCCCTCATCGTTCCCGACTGGATCTTGGCAGGCGCTATACCTCATCCCCTTGTTGCCCAAGTCCAACCGGGAGTGGAGGGTTTCGACATTGCCGACTTCCCGCGGTACCCTGTCACGAAGACCAGCCGGGTGCGGGAGGAGTGGATGGCGGAATATCACTGGACAGGTGGGGATCTGCCGAACTTTGTTACGCATCTCGAGTGCAGCCTGACCCGCGAGCGCTACTCCGCGGACACCCTGCAAACATTGTCAAAGGCCGGCCGGCCGTTGCTGGTGCGGTATGATCTCGACGGCGTCCGCCGCGCGCTGCCGCGCGAGGCGCTGGCCGGCCGGCCGCAGAGCCTCTGGCGCTATCGCGAGCTGTTGCCGGTGCGCCGGCCGGAGAACGTGGTCTCGCTCGGCGAGGTGATGACGCCATTGATCCCGCTCCCTCGCATCGCCGCTCGGCTGGCCAAGGGCGGCGAGATCCTGGTCAAGGACGAAGGGCGGTTGCCGACCGGCTCCTTCAAGGCGCGCGGCTTGGCGCTCGCGGTGTCGATGGCCAAGGAGCTCGGGATCGACACGATGGCGATGCCGACCAACGGCAATGCCGGGGCGGCGATGGCGGCGTATTGCTCGCGAGCCGGCATCAAATCCTACGTCTTCTGCCCGGACGATACCCCGGCGGTCAACATCCGCGAGATCGCGATGCAGGGTGCAGCGGTGTTCCTGGTCGACGGGCTGATCGACGATTGCGGCAAGCTGGTTGCGCAAGGCGAGCGGGAAGTCGGCTGGTTCAACTGTTCGACCCTGCGGGAGCCCTACCGCATCGAGGGCAAGAAGACGATGGGGATCGAGCTCGCCGAGCAGCTCGATTGGCAATTGCCGGATGTGATCTTTTACCCGACCGGGGGCGGCACTGGGATCATCGGCATGTGGAAGGCGTTCGCCGAGCTCGAGGCGATCGGCTGGATCGGGCATAAGCGGCCGCGCATGGTGGTCGTCCAGGCGGCCGGCTGCGCGCCGATGGTCAAGGCCTGGGAGGAAGGAGCCGAACACGCACCACGCTGGGAGAACGCGCACACCTTCGCCGCGGGTATTCGCGTGCCCCAGGCGGTCGGCGACTTTCTGATATTGCGCGCAGTGCGCGAGAGCGGCGGGTTTGCGACCGCCGTCGCCGACGGTGCGATCGCCGAGGCGTGGTGCGAGGTCGCGGCCGAGGAAGGACTGCTGCTCTGTCCTGAAACTGCGGCGACTTATGCGGCGTACAAGCAGACGCTCGCCGACGGCCGGGTCCGCCCGAACGACCGGGTCGTCCTCTTCAACTGCGCCAGCGGGCTCAAATACCCGATGCCCGAAGCCGGCAAACGGCTGACGTTCGGCGGTGACGTCGACTGGCGACAGGTGACCGAAGCCTAGCTTTCGAGATGCAACGAGCGACCTCGCCAGGCGTTTGGCGAATGTCGATCGATCAACGACTAGTAGGGCGAGGTGCCGGTGTCAATATTCACGACGACTCGAATTACCCGGTTCGCAATTCTGCTCGGTGTCACGGCCTGCGGCGGGCCGCCTTGGACCCTCGACAAATCGCCCGATGCGATCACGTTGCGCTGGTATTCGGACGAGACGGATAGCGCGGTGGCGGACTCGCTTGCGCAGACTCATTGCGCATCGTCGAGCAAGAGCGCCGAGGTGGTCTCCTACGACCAAGACGGGAGTGCGCAGATTGGCAGATACCGTTGCCGCTAAGCCGATGTTACAGCCTCGATTCTGCGTTTATGATGATCTGCCACCCAGTTGGAGATCAGAGGATGAGCGTCGAGCAACGACTGAAGGAGCTGAATATCTCCCTGCCTAAGGTCGGCAGCCCGCTCGGCAACTACGGCCACGCCAAGCGGGTCGGCAATCTGCTGTACCTCTCCGGCAAGGGCCCGGAGAGCGCCGACGGCACGATGCCGAAGGGTAAGCTCGGCGCCGGCATGTCGGTCGAGGAGGGGTATCGGCATGCACGCCAAGTGGGCCTCGTCCTGATCGCGGCCATCAAGGACGCACTGGGCGGCGATCTCGATCGAATCGAGGGGATCGTCAAGGTGCTCGGGATGGTCAACGCCGCACCCGATTTCGAGGACCACCCGAAAGTCGTCAACGGCTGCTCGGACCTCTTTGTCGAAGTCTTTGGCGAGCGCGGCCGGCACGCCCGCTCAGCGGTCGGCATGAGCTCATTGCCGGCCGGAATCCCGGTTGAAATCGAAGTCATCGTGGCGGTCAAATAAGCGGGCCGAGGAACCCGCCGCGACGTCCTGCACCACCGTCCCTCCTGACGAGAGCCGGCAGATAAGCCGGCTCATGCTGTTCTTTGCCCTGGTCTATGTCGTCGAAGGGATCGGCCAGACCGGCGGCCTTATTGCCCAGCCGCTCAATTTCTATCTGAAGCAGACGTTCGGGTGGACGCCGGTCCAGGTCACCGCCTATCTGACGATCCTCAACCTTCCCTGGATCATCAAGCCGATTTACGGGATCGTTTCGGATTTCCTGCCGCTGTTCGGCTACCGCCGCAAGGCCTACCTCGTACTCGCCAACGCCGCGGCAGCCGTTGCCTATTGCTGGGTTACCCAAATTACTGCGCCCAGTCAGCTGATCTTCGTGCTGCTGCTGACGGCCTACGCGATGGCGGTGTCGAGCACGTTGTGCGGTGCCATCCTCGTCGAGAACGGCCAAAGGTTTGGCGCCAGCGACGCCTTCGTCAATCAACAGTGGCTGTGGTTCAACATCGCGGCTCTGGCGAGCGGGTTCATCGGCGGTCAGCTGGTCGAGCGGCTGTCGCCCAGCGCGGCCTTGCATGCCGCCGCCGGGGTTATCGCCGTCGCCCCTCTTGCTGTCGTTTTTGCCGGCTGGTTTCTGATCACGGAACCCAAGAGCCGCATCGACCTGCCGGAAATGAAGAGGACTTTCGCCAGCCTGCTGGCCGCCTTCACCCTGAGAGAGCTTTGGATCGTTAGCGCTTTCTTATTCCTTTATTATCTAAATCCGGGGTTCGGCACCCCGCTCTACTATCATATGACCGACAATCTCAAATTTTCTCAGGAATACATCGGCATTCTCGGTTCGATCAGTGCCGCCGGATGGATTGTGGGCGCATTATTGTACCGAAGATTTCTCAAAGGGATTACGGCAAGGGCGCTGCTGAATTGGAACATCCTGTTCGGCACCGTGACGACGGCGGCGTTCCTGTTCCTCTGGGACGAGGCCACGGCAGCCGTCATTAACTTTTTTAGCGGAACCGCCGGGATGATTGCCTTCGTCGCGACGTTGACCCTCGCTGCGGATTACTGCCCGCGGCGCTCGGAAGGGTTCGCCTTTGCTGCGTTGATGTCGATCACCAACTTCTCGGCAGCCCTCTCGGACAACATCGGCTCCTTCCTCTACGAGCATCTCTTCGAGCGCCATCTCGATCCGCTGATCCTGGTGTCAGCGGCGTTCACGGCACTGGCCTTCGCCTTTGTCCCGTTGCTGCGCCTGCGCGACAAGCGCCCCGGGGAACCGGCCCGGGCGCTCGTTACGGGCGACGGTAGCGGTCACGCGTGGCCGGGGTTCGCCTGGGCCGGCAATACCCAAGAACACCAGAACAGCACGATTCAGTCGGACAATGTCCCCGTCGGCGAGACGGCCGATTTGGCTGCCGCGTCGGGGCCTTCGAACGGTCGTAACCTTGTCGACCATCAGGCGGCGGGCGGTCCGCAATCCGTTTTCCGCACTCGCCTCGACGACCAAGTGAAACAATGGGGCGTCGGTAGGATCGGTGGTGAAGGCGCAGACCGTGACCGAGTCGGTCCTACCGAAGCGGTCATCTTGGAGAGTTACGACCGGTCGGGGTTTGCCTACATAGCCCCCCGCCGCCAGCAACGGTCCAGATCTCACCACGTTTCAAGCGCCGGGCCAATCAGAAATCATTTCGATGAAGTCCTGATCCTCCTCGGGGTGCAGACTATGGGCGACGGCAAGAGACTGGCGATGCGCCTCGACTGCGAAGTTGGGGGAACGCACATCCGGCACCCAAATCTGGGTAGAGTCGGGATGTGGCGCGGTGGCGGTAGGCCGGGCATGTCTGTTGCCGCCCCTTTCGTCTAGCGGTGCCTTAGTGGTCCGACCATAGCTCCCGTTTCCACATCCCTCTCATCGAACCGGACATGCGGATTTCCCTGCGTCCGGCTCTCGGACAAGACTTCACGCCTTCGCCCACGGCACCTCGCGCCCAAGCCGGGTCAGACGCACGAGCCCGACGGTCTCGTAGAGGTGCGGGAGGGGATAGTTGCCGCCCTTGCTTCGTCTGGTCTTGTGCTTGAAGCGTAACCACCGGCGCAACCGCACCGCTGTGTAGCTATCGAGCGCGCGATAGGCTCGGGCTGAAGAGCCGACACTGAAGTAATTGGCCCACCCGGCTAACGCGCGGTTCAGTTCGCCTACCAGCGTTGTGGTCTCTTGCCATGTCCTCGATCGGACGGTCAGCGCATGGACCTTGTCGACCATGCGCTTGATGCTCTTCTTTGAGGGTCGCAGAGCCAAGCGGGCTTGGCCCGTCGTCCGAGAGTACATTCGTCCGAATGTGAAGCCCAAGAAGTCGAACTCCCCTTCCGGGACCTTGCAGATGCGTGTCTTGTCCTCGTTCACCGTCAGCTTCAGCTTTCCCATAATCTCGCGCAGGTGGTGCAGCGCCGCTTCGGCGTTGCCCCTCCGGCACAGGATCACGAGGTCGTCGGCATAGGTGACCAGGCGAGAGCCGAGACGTCGCTCAAGGCCGAGCTTCTTCCACCCCAACACGAACCGGCGCATGTAGAGATTCGCCAGTAGGGGTGAGAGGGGTGAGCCCTGCGGAATGCCGCGCCGGTGGTCTCGCGCCTCGGTCGTGCGCGTCTTCCGTCCTCGTTCGTCGGTTTCTTCGACGGGGCAGTCCAGCCACATCTTGATCAGATGCAGCACGCGCCGATCAACGATCCGACGCGCCACCGACTTTAAGAGGTCGGCGTGGGGAATGCTCCCGAAGTAGTCCGCGAGGTCGGCGTCCACGACTTCCGGATGGCCACGAAACAGCAGCTCCTCCACCTCTACGGCGGCCTGCTGGGCGTTGCGCCCGGCGCGGTAGGCGTAGATTTCCGGTGGCAGGTCGGCTTCGAAGATCGGCTCCAACACCAGCATCGCTGCTGTCATGCAGACCCGATCCCGCACGGTCGAGATGCCCAGCGGCCTGAGTTTGCCGTTGGCCTTTGGTATAAACACTCGTCTGATTGGCTCCGGCCGGTAGGTCTCCTGCCTGAGCGCAAGCGCCAGTTCAGCCAGCCATCGCTCGAACCCATAGGCCTCGATGTCCGCAAAATCCTGGCCGTCGATGCCCGGCGCGCCCCCTGCCTTCGCAGGGGCAGGCTCTTGTTGGAACGGCACTGGGCATAGGCATGCGCCAGAATGTCCTCGCGGCTGATCTTGTCGTACAGGGCGTAGAAGCGATAGTCGGCCTCCGCATTCGCTTTCGCGTGTAACGCTGTCTGCAGTTTCTGAACCCTTTTCGGAGTTGTTAGGTTGCCCAATCTCCTGGTCCCTCACTACGTTTTGCGTCTGTCTTGAACTGAGGCCCCTTCCCTCCCCCGGTGTTACCCAGCTTCATCGGTGTCGGGTCGGAGGAGGCGCCCATTGAAGGGCTCGCCTCCGTCCGCCGCTCAAACGGAACGTGCAGTTTTCCCGCATTCCGCTTTCATGAATGGCTGCGCGAGATCCGGAGAGAAGGAATCAGTGAGACAAGGTTGACCAG
>DATEQL010000034.1:0-5766 GCA_035272665.1 Allostellaceae bacterium | reverse complement strand
CGTACATACCCATCCAGCTCACTTGCAGACGCGCCGGGCGATACCGGAACAGTGGCAGCCGCTCCTGCCCGCTGTAGCCGTTGAGATCGACCAACACGTCGAGCCCGGCCTCGGCGATGTGCCGCGCCAGCACGGCATTCGGCACGCCCTTGATCTGCCAGATGCGGTCCTCGGCCTGGTCGGCATAGCCGCTCTCGGCGGAAGGGGCGTCACCGTCCGAGAGCAGGTGGATCTCGAACATGCCGCGGTCGTGGTAATTGATGACACCCCAGACGAACTTCATCCAGTTGCGCGCGCCGAAGAAGGCACTGAGATAGCCCACCCGTAGCTTGCGCGCGGCAGCGGACCGCACAAGGCTCGCCTCGTAGCCGACGAAATCCACCCAGCGGCGCCGCACTGCGAGCACGGCAGCATTGTCGCAGCGCGTGCTTCCTGGCGCGATGCAGGCAACGCCGCCGAGCGCAGCCGCGCGGATTTCGGGATCGCCGCTCTGAGCAGCACGCTGGTATTCGGCCATCGCCGCATCGATCTCGCCGAGCTGAAACAGCGCTTCGGCGAGGCTGCACCGCGCCCCGTTTGCGTCCGGCCGCAGCGCCACCGCGCACCGCAATGCCTCGGCGGCCGCGCCATAGGCCCGCAGCGCAAGGTTCGCGCAGCCGAGACCGTACCAGGCCTCGACCAGCGAGGAATCGCCGGCCAGCGCACAGCGGTACGCCTCGGCCGCCGCCGCGTAATGCTTTTCGCGATGCAGCGCGTCGGCCCGGCGCAGTTCGCTGAAAGGGTCCAACGCGATAAGCCTCCATCAAAGCCGATGTGATCTTTGCCCGCATCCGCCACGCCCTGACCGAAGCACCACCTTGCATAAATTGGCGAAGGTGCGCAGCCGCATCTCGTCACGTTATCGTCGCCCCCGTGAAAACGTGCGAAAGCGGGGGGTCAGGGTCTGCCCCCGACTTGAACTGGCTCGAACAGGGGGCAACCGGTAGAACCATCCCGCCCCGGATGCCCGCTTTTCAGCGAATCGTCCAACCAGGTACGCCGCACTTCCATATCGAAGGCAGGGGCTTCCGTGTGGCGGCATGACGCGCCTTCTCCAATGTCCGATAGGCGATAGCTTTTTCCTCTCTGGCCCCGCTTGCGGCCCACAGTGCGGGAGAAGGCGGACTCAACCCCCTCCCATTCCCTCTCCGCTCGCGGGGGAGGGTTAGGGTGGGGGCTGGGGGATGAGAGGCTGCTTTAAGCGTGCCCCCAGAGCCGTTTCGATGCGATCGCCGCACCCTCGACCATCGCCCCGAGCTTCTTGAAGGCAATATCGGGATCGATCTTGCCATAGCCGGCAAATGTGCCGAACCCGCAATCGGTGCCGGCGATCACCCGCTCGCGGCCGACGATATCGGCGAATTGGCAGATGCGCTGGGCCACGAGCTCGGGGTGCTCGACATAATTGGTCGAGGTGTCGAGCACGCCGGGGATCAGGATCTTGTCGTCCGGCAATTTTACGTCCTGCCACACGTTCCATTCATGCGCGTGCCGCGGATTGGCGGCTTCGACGACCAGTGCCTGGGGCTTTGACTTGACCAGGATCGGGGCGACCTTCGCGAAGGCGATATCGTGGTCGTGCGGTCCCTCGTAATTGCCCCAGCAGATGTGGATGCGCGCGCGGTCCGCCGGGACATTCCGCAAGGCATTGTTTAGTACATCGATGTGGAACGCGGCACGCTTGAGGAATTCCGGCTCGCCGAGCTCCTGAAAACTGGTGTGGCGCGCCATTGCGAGGTCGGGACAATCGAGCTGCAATACAAAGCCGGCATTGACGATCGCCTCGTATTCCTCCTGCATCGCCGCGGCGATGGCTTCGACATAGGCCTCGTGCGACGGATAATGCCGGTTGGTCTGGAACACCGGGACGAGACCGGGCGAGGCCGCGGTCACGAACCCTTCGACGACCTGGACCTGGGCGAGCGCGTCGCGCAGATTGGCGAGATCATGCTCGAGCGGCTCGCGGTCCCGCACCGCCACCGGACCGACGCACACCGAGCGTCTTGCGACATTAGCCCCCGTCATCCGCTCATAAGCGGCAAGAAAATTCGGGTGGTCCCGCGTGTCGAGCCGCGGCTTGGCCGGTTCGTGGCCGGCAAACCCGGAGAGCCTGTCGGCGACATAGGTCGAGTAGCCGGGCTTCGACATCTCGCCGTCGTTGACGATGTCGACGCCGGTTTGGGCTTGGCGCCGGACGATGTCAAAGACGGCCTGCCGGGTCAGGCGATCGAGGGCGTCCTTGTCATAGGGTTGGCCCTGATCCTTGCACACCAAGAGCTCCTTGAGCTCGGGCGGCCGCGGCAGGCTGCCGACATGGGTCGTCAGAATACGATCCTGGCTCGTCTTCATCGCCATTCACCCCCCTTATGAGACGCCGCAGAATGCGCCGCTTCGTCACCTCCGGCAAGTCACGGTTGTCGCGCGCGGAGATCCTAGTAATCGTAACCAAACAAAGGACTCTGGCGCCAACCCTCACCCACCCAGCCCGGAGGGCTGGGTGGGTGAGGGGCTTTGAGATATGCGGCTTGCAGCCCCTCGCCCGCATCGCGCCCTCTCGGCGCACGCGTGCGTGCGCCTGTCGGTTGGCGCATCTCCGATGCGCCAGGGGTGCCGACCCCCGGATCGTAGTCCTGGGGGAGGCGGGCGAGGGCTCCTTCGGTACCAAGCGTTTGGTTCCCTCCACTAGCCGGTTCCGGTTATGTCCCGCAAAGCGGGCAGGACCAGCTCGATCTGCTCGATCGGCTGGCGCGGATGGGACGGGGCGAAACGCAAATAGGCCGCCAGTTCTTCCTGCGGGAGGCGACCGACGATCCGGCCGATGTCGGCAAGGCGGATTCCCTGCCGCAATAGATAGACCAGATAGGTATGACGAAACGTCCGCGGCGTCACTTCGTCGGGGCCATCGAGCCCAGCGTCGTAGGCGGCGTACATGACGAGGCTGCGGGCGTCTTCGAGCGGCAAACGACCGCCCGACGGGCTGCGTAATACCGTCCCCTCCGCTTGAGACTGCAGTGCGCGACGTACGGTGATCAGCTGGCGCAGTGGATCGTTGATCGGCAGGACGCGGGAGGCTTCACCGCGCACCCGAATCGTGCCGGCATCGAGATCGATCTGATCCCAATCGAGAGCAACGATCTCCTCGGCATTCAAGCCGCTGAGGAGGCCCGTCACGAGCAGGCGCCCGTCATCATTCGCCGCCCGTAGCAGGGCAGCGATCTCGCTGTCGGTCAATTCCCGTGGTGGCGGATCGGGTGCGGGCAACCGGGCGGTCTCTGCTGCGAGCAGAGGACGTGACGCGGCCCCTGCATCCCGACCGACCGGCACCGGCCACCAGGGCTGCCGCTGCACGATCACGGCGCCTTCCGGTTCCGGGCGAGAAAAAAACTCGACCAACCATACGGCAAGGAACCCGAGTACAACCGCCGCGCCGAGGCTGATGCCGGCGTCGCGAGCATAAAGCGGGCGCCACGGCAATTGCGGCACGCTCGCCGCTTCGAGGATTTCCACGTGCGGAGCGACCACGCTATCGCTGGCTTCCAGTCTCGCCAAGCGGTCCGAAGCAGCGCGGTGCAGCTGTTCGAGATGTGTCAGATCCTCTTGCATCGCCTTGTATTCGCCAAAACGCGCGATGAAGGTCTGCACCGCATTCTTGTTGTCGTTGATTTGCTGCTGCAATTGGTCGACGGTTTCGCGGGCGGCGGTCACTTTTCCTTCCGCTTCGGCAACCGCGGCTCGCTGACCGGCGACGCGTTCGGCTTTGATCTGCTGTTCGAGATTGTCGAGCCGCGCGCGAGCCCCCTTTATCGCCGGGTCCAAAGCCAGATATTGTGGTGTGAACCGTTGCTGAAGATCATTCAGCTCCTCGCGCAGCTGCGAAGCGCGTTGTTCCAAATTCGCGACGGTCGGGTTGTCCTTGGTGGCGACGAGCGCCTGGCCCGCCGAAGCGGCGGTCCGTACTGCGCGCAACTGTCCCTCGGCCGCAGCCAGCTTGGCCTTGGCCTCATTGAGGGCGGTGGCGAGGCCCTTTGCTGCGGACAGCAGCTGGTTCTCGTCTCGCTCGGCCGAGACGATATCGTTGCTCGATCGGAATGCCTCTACCTCCTCCCGCTTCGCCGCCACTTTTTCGTCCAACGCCTGAACCGACTCGCGCAACTGGTCGGCATCCGTCCCGGTCGACTTCTGGTAGGTGGTTGCCAAATGCTCCTGGTAGACGCCGGTCAAAGTATTCACCAGCCGCATCAAGAACTGCCGTTGCGGACCCTCGGCCCGCAGCTGCACCACGTCAGTGCCTTCGATGGTTTGCGTGCTGAGCATGCGCTGCACGACATCGACCGGATCGCTACCGATATCACGGGGAATATCCCCGGATTTCGACAGGCGCCCAACGACCTCCTCCAGCAGCGGGCGACTGGTGAGGACTTGGACTTCCGTCAGAAAGGACCGCGAGCCGCGCTCCGCACCCCCTCCTGTCTCCGCCCCATTTGGCGCACTCGCCGTGTTGTCGACCGGTGTCGACGCGGCCGAACCTGGTGTGATCTCCAAACGCGCGGTGGCCCGGTATTCCGCCGGTTGCAGGACCGTGTAGGTCAAGCCGAGCACCAGGACGGCGAGGCCCACACAAGAGAACACAACGAGGCGGCGGCCCCGAGGTTTGCCTACAGGTGTTTCTGGCAAATCCGGCGAAAACACACCGAGCGAAAAATCTCGATCGTCCCGTAGGTTCGGAAGATTAGGCATGTCGACCCGATCTTCTTGTGCCGGAGATCCGGCGGCGGCGATTATGATACCAGATCATGACACGACAGGGCGGCTTGCCCGCAACCCACCGCGCGCTTTACCTTGTTTGTTCGAGGACCGTCTTCCAGGAGCTAGGGAAACCCCGATGATCTGCGATGTCCATGCGCACTATACGCCGAAGAATTTCAGCGAGTTCATGGGCGACCGGTTTGCCTCGCCGGTCCATCTGCCGGTCAAGCGCGGAATGGCGCTCCACCCGTTCTCGGATTCGCCGGAGGACATCGAAGGCCGGTTCAGGCTGATGGATGAGGCGGGGGTAGAGAAGCAGGTGTTGTCGCCGAACCATCCCCCTTACCTCCCCGACGAGGGGGAGTGCGTCAAAGCGGTGCAAATGCTCAACGACGGCTACGCTGACCTGGCGCACCGCTATCCGCAGCGCATCGCCTCCTATGTGATGCTGCCACTGCCCCATATCGACGCGGCGCTCAAGGAGATGGAGCGCGGCTTCGACCAATTAGGCTGCGTCGGCGTCAACATGAACATCGTCTGCCTCGGTCGCTCGATCGCCGAAACCGAGTTCGAGCCCATCTACGCCGAGATGAACCGGCGGCGTGCCGTGCTGTTCGTGCACCCGGCCGGATCGGGAATCTGCTCGCCCTTTATCGTTGACTACAACTACCGGGGGTCCGTCGGCACCTCGCTCGAGGACGCGACCTTTGTATTGCATATGATCGCCAAGCAGATCCCGCACCGCTATCCGAACATCAAATTCATAGTGCCGCATCTGGGCGGACCGATCCCGATGCTGCTCAATCGCCTCGACAAGCAGGGCCAGAGCCAGAGCGGTCATCCCAACCTCGCCGAGGCGCCGAGCGTGACCGCCAAGAAGTTCTGGTACGACACCGTGTGCTACGGCTCAAAGGCGGCTTTTACCTGTGCCCTCGAGGCCTTTGGCGCCGAGCACCTGGTGACCGGCAGCGACTATCCGGT
>DATEQL010000033.1:0-6635 GCA_035272665.1 Allostellaceae bacterium | reverse complement strand
CGGATTGGCGAATCAGGAATGAAACGCCTAGTGCGGGCCGCTCGAGCAATCCTGCCGAGTGCCGTGGCCTCAGGCTAGCCAACTCGCGAATGTGCGGCATCAGCGGTTTTCTCCTGCCCCAAGCCGCATTGCCACGTGCCGCGGCCGAGTCGCGACTATGGGCTATGATCGCGACATTGCGGCACCGCGGTCCAGATGACGAAGGCATCTGGACCGATGGCCGAGCCGGTCTTGCCCATGCGCGGTTGTCCGTCATCGACCTCTCGCCTGCCGGCCATCAGCCGATGGCGAGCGCTGACGAGACCGCCTGGATCACCTACAATGGCGAAATCTATAACTTTGCGGAGATCCGTCAGGAACTCGGTGCGCTCGGCTATCCATTCCGCAGCCGCAGCGACACCGAAGTGCTCGTCAACGGCTGGCACGCCTGGGGGCCGAAGATCTTCTCTCGGTTGCGCGGCATGTTCGCGCTGGCGATTTGGGAGCGGCGATCGCGGCGTCTGATCCTCGCGCGCGATCGGATCGGCAAGAAGCCGCTTTATTACTCGGCCACCGCCGAGGCTTTTCTTTTCGGGTCCGAGATCAAGGCGTTGCTCGCCTGGCCGGGGATGCCGCGCGTGCCGGATCTGTCGGCAGTCGACCGTTACCTGACCTTGGGCTACGTGCCGGCGCCGTACACCGCCTTTGCCGGGGTCCGCAAGCTTCCGGCGGCTCACTATCTTGTTATCGAGGCGCGCCCGGGCGGCGGCCTCACGGAGCCCGAGCTCGTCCGCTATTGGCGTTTGCCCTCACCGCGCGCCGTGCGGCAGCATCGAGGTATCGACGACCTGCGGCGCGAACTCGTCGCACAACTCGAAGATGCGGTACGCTTGCGGCTAGTGTCAGACGTGCCGCTCGGCGCCTTTTTGTCCGGCGGGGTTGATTCCTCTGCCGTTGTCGCGATGATGGCGCGGGTCGGCGGCGGCACGGTGAAGACTTTCTCGATTGGGTTTTCAGCAAAGCAATACGACGAAACCCGCTACGCCCGCATGGTGGCGGAGCGCTATGCGACCGATCACCAAGAACTCGTCGTCGAACCCGACGCCGTCACGGTGCTACCGCGCCTCGTCTGGCACTATGGCGAACCTTTCGCCGACCCGTCGGCGATCCCGACCTATTACGTCTCCGAAATGGCACGTCGCAAGGTGACCGTCGCGCTCAACGGCGATGGCGGGGACGAGAGCTTCCTTGGTTACAACCGGTACAAGGCGATGCGCCTTGTTTCTCGGCTCGACAGAATGCCTCGCTGGAGCCGGACCGGGCTGGAGCGGTTGCTTGCTCTGGGGCCGCGCTCGGTCCAACGCCGGTTCAAGCTTCCCCGGATTCGAGGGGTATTGCAGGCCCCCGAGGAGCAACCTGGCCGGCGCTACTCCTTCACGATCGCTTCCTTTACCGATTGCGACAAGGAGAACGGCTACGGCGAGGCGCTGCGGATCCAGCGCGAGCGCTCAGCGCTTGACCTCCTCGAGACTTACTTCGCCGAGACCGACAGCCTCGTCGCCGGCGCCAACTGGGCCGACCTTCATACCTATCTGCCCGACGATCTGATGGTAAAGGTCGATGTCGCCAGCATGGCCCATGGGCTCGAAACCCGGTCGCCGCTGCTCGATCATGTCTTGATGGAGTGGGCAGCAGGAATACCGGAGCAGGTCAGGATGGCGCGCGGGGTCTCCAAAGCACTGTTCAAATCAGCGATGAAACCGTATCTGCCGGCTGAGCTGCTCTACCGGCCAAAGATGGGGTTCAGCCTCCCGGTTGACCATTGGTTCCGCAATGAGCTCAAGGAATACGCTTATGATGTGCTGCTCTCGCAGCGCACGACGGAACGCGGCCTGTTCCGCCCCGATTACGTCAAAGTCCTGCTCGACGAACACTGCAGCCTCGCCCGCGACCATCACCCTCGGCTCTGGGCGCTCTTGATGCTCGAATTGTGGTTTCGAATGTGGATCGACGCGCCTGCCGAAGTCGCAATTTTGCGCCCCGCTGCGTCGTGGCAGCCGGGTGAATCGAGGGTTCGTCAATCGGAAGCGAGTGCCCGCGCAAGTTGACTCAGTGCTTCCTGGTGCCGTTCGTTCGGGATCTGGGCGAAGTTACGGGCAAGCTCGAGGCACATCCGTTCGCGAGGACTGATCCCGCGCTCCCCTTCTTGCTCGAGCCCACCGAAAAAGTAGCTGACCGGGACGCTGAGCACCTGGGCGACCTCAAATAAACGACCGGCCGAGACACGGTTGATGCCGCGCTCGTACTTGTGCGCCTGTTGGTAGGTGACGCCGATCAAATCGGCAAGCTGCTGTTGCGTTAGCCCGAGCATGATTCGTCGTTCGCGAATACGCGCCCCGACATGTCGATCGATATCTTGGGTCCGGCCCGTCGAACGACGCGCCGATGTAGTGGCGCGCGGCGTGGGCTCGGTCTCGGAGCTGCTGCTCATTCGAAGTCCATCGGCTTGATGTGCCATATCGGCTTGATGTGCCATGATGACCTGCTCCTGCTCTTTCATCCTGCTCCGCTCGCTCGCTGCTCTTCCGACCTGAGACGAGGGGCCGCACCCCGTCGGCAAACCGGTTCCCGATAAATCTGACGGCTCTGTTCAACCGATTGGTGTCTGCGGATTGAACGGTTGCGATGTGTCAAAACTTAGGCAGGATTGCAGCTGCTTGGATGAGCAACGCTGTCCACACCTGCGCGCTGCGCATGGCGCGCGCGTTGACAGCCCACCCGTGCTGATGGTACCGACCCTCATCCGCTCTGAACCGCACATCGATGCCCCGGATTTCGATCGGCGACTGCTCGCTCTATTACGAGCGGCATGGCATGGGTTTCCCCGTCCTGTTCGTCTCCGGGCTCGGGGGCTTTGCATCCTTCTGGCAGGATCAGGTCGCGGCCTTTGCCAAGCGGTTCGAAGTTGTCACCTTTGACCATCGCGGCTTCGGACAGAGTGATCCGAGCCGGGTAGGATATACGGTCGAGCGGATGGCGGTTGATGTCGTCGGGCTGATGGACGCGCTGGGCATCAAGCGTGGCCATGTCGTCGGACACTCGACCGGCGGGGCGATCGCCCAGACGATCGCGATCGAATACCCGAACAGGCTTGCAAGCGTCGTGCTTTCCGCGACATGGACCAAGACGGACGCCTATTTTCGTCGGCTGTTCGGCTTGCGCAAAGAGGTGCTGCAGCGTCTCGGGGCAAGCGTCTATGTGCAGGCGTCCACACTGTTTTTGTACCCGAGCTGGTGGATCACCCGCAACAACGAACGGCTGCGTCAGGCAGAGGCTCAAAACCTTGCGGCGTTTGCAGGGGCCGAGATCGTCGCAGCTCGGATCGACGCCATGCTTGCGTTTGATCGCACAAGTGAATTGGCGCGTATCAAGTCCCCCACTCTCGTGGTCGGTGCCGAGGACGATATCGTCACCCCCGCCTATTTTTCCGAAGAGCTCGCCCGACTCATACCGGGGGCCGAGGTCAAGATTTTCCCGCGAGGCGGGCACTACTTCAACCAAGTTCGCGCCCGAGAATTCAACAACGCCGTTTTGCCATTTCTCGTATCACATACCCCGCCTTGATCGTCGTTACGGTCGGTACGGTGCCCCCCGCTTAAGACTTCCCCAACCCCTTGACCTCTAGTTTGCGCCCCGGTGTGAACGAGAGCGATCGGGACTCGAGTCGTGCTCCTGCAGGATCTCGACGGTGGTCAGGTTCGACCACGGGTCGCGACCATCCGCAAAATCGCGCTGGCACACCAGACTCCCTTGCCGAGGTCCTTCACGGCAAGAGAGAGCAAGCGAGGTGGGTGCGACTAGCACGTGGATCCCAATCAGAACCAACCACCGCGAGAGCAACGCGGCCAGGCGGTCGGTGCGGCGGTGGAAGCGGCGCTCCGCGAGGACCGCTTGCTTTTTGCCTTTCAGCCCGTGGTGTGTGCGGCAACCGGAAAAGTCGATTATTTCGAATGCCTGCTGCGGATGCGGGATGAGGAGGGCGGCATCGTCGCCGGTGCCGAGTTCATCACGATCGTCGAGGAACTCGGCCTGATCGGCTTGATCGACCGCTATGCTCTGGTCAAAACGGTTCAGGAACTTGCCGCCAATCCCGAGCTCAGGCTCGGCTTCAACATTTCCGGGTTAACGGCTTGCGATCGACCGTGGCTGCGGGCGTTGACCGCGCTTTTGCGGCACCGCTCCGAGATCGCGCGCCGCCTGGTCATCGAAATCACGGAAACCGCGGCGCTTGGTGACATCGAGGAATCGGCGCGCTTTGTCGACACGCTGCGCCATGCCGGATGCCGCGTTGCGCTCGACGATTTTGGCGCAGGCCACACGTCGCTGCGCCATCTTCGGATTTTACCGGTTGATATCGTCAAGATCGATGGCTGTCTGGTTCGAAATTTGACCAGCAGGCCGCAAAACCGGGTTTTTCTCCGCCATTTGGTCGGTCTGGCCAAGGGCTTTGGTTTGGCCACTGTAGCTGAATGTGTCGAGAACGCCGAGGTAGCTGCGGTATTACGTGCCGAGGGTATCGGCTATTTACAGGGTTACCATGTCGGGCGGCCAATGATCGAGCACGGGTGGCTGGGGACTCCCGGTCCGAACGGTCGATGACGCGCGCTTGAAGCAAGGCAGAAGGGCGCTATCTTTTGGCCAAGACCGATCCAGCTCGCCACCTCGGACCGCCAAGGCTAGCTTTCTCCGCGATCCTTTCCCAGCGCCTTCAGTTGTCGCGTTAGGGCGTCGATCTGTGACTCGAGTCGTCTCAGGCGCGGATCCTCGTCGCTCCCCCCCGGTGCCCCTGTATCGGGAGGGGGCGGCTTTTCCTCCCGGCCGTAAGGTGCCAGCATCCGTAACGCCCGTTCGAACAGGGCCATATTCTGCTTTCCCATCTCCTCGAACTGGCCGAACGGGAAGATGCCGAACGTAGCCTGCAAGCTCCTACGCATTTGCTCCTGGTTGCGCGCAAAGGCGAGCATCGCCTGCTCGAGATAACCGGGCACGAGAAACTGCATGCTGTCGCCATAGAGACTAATCAGCTGGCGCAGGAAACTGATCGGCAGAAGGTTCTGGCCCTTCTGCTCCTGCTCGACGATGATCTGCGTCAGCACTGAGCGGGTGATATCCTCCCCAGTTTTTGCGTCATACGCCACGAAGTCACCCCCATCCTTGATCATCCTTGCGAGATCGTCGAGGGTTACGTAGCTGCTCGTCGCCGTGTTGTAGAGACGGCGGTTAGCATACTTTTTGACAACGACCGGTTTCCTGTCACTCGGTTTATCGCTGTTCGGGATGCTCATGCGCGCGGTGTCTCGCTTGGAAGAAGGTTCCCTTCGACCACAATACAGTGATTCGGCGAGATCACCTCACCAAAGAAGCGAAGGCAGCCCACTGGGCACTTCCGTGCTGCAGATTTTGCCCACCGCTACCTTGACTTGTGGCAGGATTATGTCACTGAACTCATGGCCGATCTCGGTAGCTGGGGCTGCTACCCGGCGTGTGACCCGTTGCGGTCGAGCAAAACCAACGGTCCGGACCGCCGGATGGCACCGCGTCCGTTACCGACGCATCTTGCGAACGCGATGACGCTATAGCTGAGTTCGCGCGCCGCCTTGTCTGTGTTGGAGACCGTCTCGCCGTCCTCGATCGGCGCGGGCGAACGGCCAGAGCCCTCGCAACCGAAATCAGCGATCACGGGCTCGAAGCCTATCGCAGTCATCTCTACCGCCGCCGTAATATGAACCCGGTCGTGACCAAATGGTCCCTCCGAGCTTGGCAGAGCCGCTCGCAGCGGCACTCGCGCCGGCGACCGCGCCGCTGCCGCCGCCCGGTCATGTCGGAACGATGTCGGCGCTACGCGCCTGATATGCTGTGAACGCCGGTCGCGAAATGGCTGCGGGCTCGGCTAGGGGTGAGGAAGCTGCTCGCTGGACTTCGCGCAGCCCCACCCCTACATTCCCGACCACTTTCCCTATACGCGTAATCCTGCGAGGAGATCCCCGATGACCGATATCGTGATTGCGAGCGCTGCGCGCACCCCCGTTGGGGCTTTCAACGGCGGGCTCAGCAGTTTGCCGGCGCACAAGCTCGGCGAGGTCGCGATCATCGAGGCGCTTCGGCGCGCCAATGTCGAGCCGAAAGAAGTTTCCGAGGTGATCATGGGCCAGATCCTCGCCGCCGGCGAGGGCCAGAACCCGGCCCGCCAAGCCGCGATCGCCGCCGGCATCCCCTATGAGGTGACCGCCTATGGCGTCAACCAGCTCTGCGGTTCGGGATTGCGCACCGTGGCGCTCGGCTATCAGGCGATCCGCAACGGTGATTCCGAGATCGTCGTCGCCGGCGGTCAGGAGAGCATGAGCCAGGCGCCGCACTGCATCCACCTGCGCAACGGCGTGAAGATGGGCGATGCCGAGCTCGTCGACACGATGATACGCGATGGGCTCTGGGACGCGTTCAACGGCTATCACATGGGCAACACCGCAGAGAACGTCGCCCAACGCTGGCAGATCACCCGCGATCAGCAGGACGCCTTCGCCGCCGCCTCGCAGACCAAGGCCGAAGCGGCGCAAAAGGCCGGCCGGTTCAAGGACGAGATCGTGCCGGTCAAGATC
>DATEQL010000032.1:0-2628 GCA_035272665.1 Allostellaceae bacterium | reverse complement strand
CCAAAACACCTCGCCGAGCGCTGGGAAGCGGGTAACTTCGGCCAGAATGATCCGGTACAAGGCGATCGCGTCGGGCGACAGCAAGAGCTCGAGAAAACGGCGGCCCAAGACCGTAAGCGAAGCGCGGGCGTCGCAGGGGTCGAGCTCGCCCGCCGAGAAGCGTGCGAAGTAGCCTTCGCACTCGCGCCCGATCACCGCGCCAAAGAGATCTTCCTTGCCGGCGAAGTGGGCATAGACGGTCGCTTTCGACACCCCAGCCTCGCGCGCAATCGTGTCCATGCTGACCGCGCCGAAACCGGCGGCGAGGAAGGTCCGCTTTGCCGCGGCGAGGATGCTTTCCGCCTTGCTGCTCGGCGGCACGTCGTTTCGTTCAACAGCTTCCATCGCGCCCCGCTGTGGCCCCCGCTCGGCCCCCACACCCGCGGTGGAGCAGCCATGGGCTTGACAGCATTTAGCGGAGCTTCCATCTTAGCGCAAGGGTGAACTGAACGGTTTAGTTCAACCTCAAACCGGGTGGAAACGCTTGCGCAAGGTGCTGTTCATAATCTTGCCGGTGGTAGTGCTCGCCTTGGGCGCGAGCGGCGGCTGGTATTGGTGGAACGTCCTGCGCTTTCTGCAGTCGACCGATGACGCCTATGTCCAAAGCGACGTCTCGCTGATCAGCCCGAAAGTCGAAGGCTACATAAAAAAAGTAAAGGTTGCCGATAACCAAGAGGTCACGGAAGGCCAAATCCTTTTCGTCATTGACGACCGCGACTTCAAGGCCAAGGTCGCTCAGGCGGAGGCGGCAGTGGCGACCGAGGAAGCGGTCATCGCGACCTATGAGAGCCGCCTCAAACTGCAGCAGTCGATGATCGAGCAGGCGGCCGCCACGGTGAACTCTGCCGAGGCCGATCTGGCCCGCGAGCAGCAGGACTACAAGCGCTACAGCGCGCTGATGTCGACCGATTTCGCCAGCCGGCAGCGTTTCGAGCAGGCCGAAGCCGATGCCCGCAAGGGCGAGGCGGCGGTCGCCAAGAGCCGCGCCGGGTTCGCCGCCGAGCAGAACCAACTCGCCGTGCTGCGCTCGCAGCAGCGCGAGGAACAGGCCAAGCTCCAGCAGGCCCGCGCCAATTTGCAGCTCGCCCAGAACGATCTTGACAACGCGGTGATCCGTGCGCCGATTTCCGGGGTCGCCGGCAATCGCGCCGGCCAGGTCGGCCAGTACGTCAAAGCCGGAACGCAACTGTTATCGCTGGTGCCCTTGTCGCGTGTTTACGTCACGGCGAACTTCAAGGAGACCCAGCTGACCCACATGCGGCCGGGCCAGCTCGCCGAGGTCGCGGTCGACGCCTATCCGGATCTCAACATCAACGGCCGCATCGAGAGCTTCGCGCCGGCGAGCGGCGCCCAATTCAGCCTGTTGCCGCCGGACAACGCGACCGGGAATTTCACCAAGATCGTGCAGCGCGTCCCGGTGCGCATCGCACTCCCGGCAACCAGTCCGCTCACCGGGCGCTTGCGTCCAGGGCTCTCGGTCACCGTGACGATCGATACCAGGGACAGCGGTGACGGCGATAGGCTCGTCGGCGCCGCACAGGCCAAGTCGCCGAACCCGGCCGCAGTGCAATGACCTGGACATTGACCGCGCCGCTGCGGCGGGCGCGGATTGCGCGGCGCGCTGAAGTCGCGGCTCGCATTGCCCCCACCCTTCCCTCCCCCGCAAGCGAGGGAGGGTTAGGGAGGGGGCGGGCAAGCACGCAGGATGTTGCTGCGTTACCCACTTTGCGAGATTGGTTCGGCGTCCTCGCCATGGTCGTCGGCCTGTTCATGGCGATCATGGACGTGCAGATCGTGACCAGCTCGCTGACCCAGATCCAAGGAGGACTGTCGGCCAGCACCGACGAGATCAGCTGGGTGCAGACCGCCTATCTGATTGCCGACGTCGTAATGGTGCCATTGTCCGGGACCCTCTCGCGGCTGTTGTCGACCCGCGTGCTGTTCGTGACCGCCGCACTCGGGTTCACCGCGTCGAGTGCCTTGTGCGCGACCGCGACGAGCCTCGGCCAGATGATCGTCTTTCGCGCAATGCAGGGGTTCAGCGGCGGCGCCATGATGCCGCTGGTGTTTCCCGTCATTTATACGAAATTCCGAATGCCGCAGCTGGCATCGATCATGGTGCTGATCTCGCTGATCCTGACCATGTCGTCGACCTTAGGACCGACGATCGGCGGCTATTTGACCGATACCTTCTCCTGGCATTGGCTGTTCCTGGTCAACATCGTGCCCGGTATCGCCGTTGCCGTCGCCGTATGGCTCTTGATCGACATCGACAAACCCGAGTTGTCGCTGTTGCGCCATTTCGATCTGACCGGGCTCGTACTGATGGCGCTGTTTCTCGGCTGCCTCCAATACGCGCTCGAGGAAGGCCCGCGCTGGGATTGGTTTTCAGACAACACGATCCTTATGGCCGTCGTCGTGTCGGGCATCGCGTCTGCCTTTTTCTTTTGGCGGGTGCTGACCTATCACCAGCCGATCGTCGATCTGCGCGCCTTTACCAACCGCAATTTCGCGCTCGGCTCGTTCTACACTTTTGTGGTCGGCACCGGCATGTACGGCACAACCTACCTGATACCGCTCTTTCTCGCA
>DATEQL010000031.1:0-3510 GCA_035272665.1 Allostellaceae bacterium | reverse complement strand
AGAGGTCATGACGGTAAGCGGCTTTGGTTGCTCCAATTGCGCTTCCTACGGCTTCGGCGGCCCCTATAACGGAACGGCGACATTCGGGCCGACCGACTTTGTCGCCGGCCCGCTGGAGACCAACACCCCGATCACGGGGGTCTCCACCTTCCCTGTCCCTGCTCCCGGCTACCCTGCTGGCTTGGAGACCTTCCACTATGCCTCGGGATCCAATTCCGATACTCTCGACGCACTCATAAACTGGACCACCGTCCAAGACGCTAGCGAGGTGCAGCTCCAGGGGACCGGCCTCGTCACTGGGGTAAACGTCGATCCTGCCGATACCTCCTCATTCGGTACCGAGTGGCAGTTGGGCGAGGCGGTCCAGATGGCTGTCGCCTATTTGCCCATCGGCGCCGGCGGCTGCGATCTCGCCACCCTCGTTACTACCGGATGCCTAGGCGGGGTTGTTCCCGGAACGAACGAGCAAAGTTATTTCGAGGGTGCCAGCGTCACCCCGCTACCGGGGCTGCCTGGCGGGCCACCGCCGCTAATCGATGCCCCGGAGCCGATGTCGAGCTTTGTGGCCCTCAGCATCGCGCTTTGCTGTGCCTGGGGCATGTACCCATTGATACGGCGGCAGCGGTCCAGGTCTTAGGCTTCGCCAAGAAAAGAAACGCCTGCTCTCGGCGGCGCCCCCGCTCCGGCCGGGCGCTAAGGGCGCTCTCGCGCACTCCAAACGCCGCACGACCGCGAGAAGCGAGATCGAGTTTGGGTGAGCCCTACGGGTCGATGCAGCGGTGCGTCGAAAGATGGGACCCGTTTCGTCGACGATCCCGGCGACATCGGCTGGCACATTGACGGCAGCTTCGACGTCGGCCGGGAGTGGCGGGTGAACGTCCGCTCTCACGACCGCGTCTTGCTGATGCCCTTTCTGTTTACCGATGTCGGGGCAGACGACGCGCCGACCAGGATCTTGGTCGGGTCGCACCTGGATGTTCCGCCTGTCTTGGAGCCCATCGGCGAGGTCGGAAAGCATTTTGAGCGCGTGTTGCCATTGCTCCTCGATGTGCGGAAACGCAAGGTGGCGTTGGCCGGAGGCAGGCAATGTTTATCTCCGCCATTCGTTCCCGGTGCACGCGGCAGATTCGCCGCATCGAGGGGTAACGCCGCGTTTCATGGCACCCTGAGCTTCCACCCGTCGTGCTTCTCGATCTCCAACGCGCCGACGCGGACTATTCTCCGGTCGAGATCGCGGTCCGGCCGGGGTTGGGCGTACACTGAAGAATAAGAGCTGCAATAGCCACGTATGCCGCAGTCCCGGCGTCAGCGGCGGCTTGCCTCAAGCGGCGAACGAGATCGGCAAAGGCTCGGCGAACCGCAGCAGCTTCTGCCGCGAGCCAGCGGGCGACACATCCCAAATCCGCCGCGAAGGCTTTATAAACCGGATCGTATCGGGATGTCTTCGCCGCGAATGATGACGAGATCGAGCCTGTTGGCGAATCTTGTCGCGATCATCGGCCTCGGCGTCGTCCAGGCCGCGGCGCAGACCGCACCCCCTTTCAATGTCGGCGTCGCGACACGCGCGTTCGTGCCGGCGGAGCCTTATGAGTGGCGCAGCGACAAGAAGCATGCGCTGGCCACGATGATCTGGTATCCGGCCGATCCGAGTGCGGAGGGGAAGCCCCAGCTACTCGGCCCGCCGGGCACTCCACTGTTCGATGGCGGACAGGCCGCCATCGACGCGGCGCTGGCGCCGAAGCCGGCCAAATTCCCATTTATCGTGCTGTCGCACGGCACTGGCGGAACGAGCGGGGACCTCGCCTGGCTGGGCACGCGGCTGGCCCGTGCGGGCTATATCGCTGCCGCGGTCAACCACCCCGGAAACAACGCGATCGACGGCTATACGGTGCCGGGATTTACCTTGTGGTGGGAACGGGCGCGGGACCTGAGTGCGGCGATCGACGGCATGCTCGCCGACCCGACCTTCATGACGCGGCTCGATGCGGAGCGGATCGGCGCCGCCGGCTTCTCGCTCGGCGGCTATACCATGATCGCCATCGCCGGGGGCGTTACCTCGTTGACGCATTTCCGGGAATTCTGCGCCTCGCCGCAAGCTGATGGAATGTGCGTGTCACCGCCCGAGTTCGGCGATCTGCGTGCCAAAGCGGAGGTTCTGGGCGCCAGTGACGAGGCCTTCCGCGCCGCACTCGCCACCGACAGCCGCTCCTACCGCGACGAGCGCGTGCGTGCGGTGTTCGCGATGGCGCCCGCGCTCGGCCCGGCCTTCCTGCCGGAAAGTCTCGAACGGATCGACATCCCGGTGGCGATCGTCGCCGGTGCGGCGGACGCGATCGTGCCGGTCGGCAGCAGCGCGCGATCCTACGCCGCGCATATCCCGCACGCCGAGTTGACGATCTTTCCTGGCGATGTTGGGCATTACGTCTTTCGCGTGGACTGCACGGAAGCCGGACGCGCCACCCTTCCAATGCTGTGCATCGACGCGCCTCGTGTTGACCGCGACGCCATCCATGCGCAGACGGAAGATATGGCCGAGGCATTCTTTGCGCGCAATCTGCGATAGTGAGCCCTTCCGTCCGGCGACGATCCGCCGCCCTCGAGGAGGAATTGATGCGCGACCGCAAAATGAACCTCCTGGCCTATATCAAGACTGGCCCGACCGCGCAGCTCGCGGGCGCGTGGCGCCATCCCGAGGCCGATCTCGACGACATCTTCCAGCCGGGGCGCTACGAGCACCTGGCGAGAGTGCTCGAGGCGGCCCGCTTCGACGGCTGTTTCTTCGCCGACACGCTGGGCCTCCCCGACATCTATAAGGGCAGCTTCGACACCTATCTGCGCTACGGCGGCCAGCTTTCCTATCTCGACCCGATGGTCGTGCTGCCAGTGATGGCGCGGGCGACGCGGCATCTGGGGCTGGGTGCCACGCTCTCGACGACGTTTCACCATCCCTATCATCTCGCTCGCATCTTGGCCTCGCTCGACCATCTCTCGCACGGCCGCGCCTGCTGGAACGTTGTGACCTCGACGACCGATTTCGAGGCACGCAATTTCGGCTTGGCCGATCTGCCGGCGAAAGAAGAGCGCTATGACCGCGCCGACGAGGTGGTCGAGGCGTGCTGCGCGCTGTGGGATTGTTGGCAGGAAGATGCGCTGGTCATGGACAAGGAAAGCGGGTTTTTCATCGACCCGGAGAAGGTGCGCTACGCCAATTACGATGGCCGCTATGTGCGCACCCGCGGCCCGCTGACGATCCCGCGCTCTCCGCAAGGGCGCCCGGTGCTGATGCAGGCCGGCTCGTCGCCTCGCGGCCGCGATTTTGCCGCGCGCTGGGCCGAGGCGATCTTCTGCTCGTCGGGCTCCAAGAAAGATGCCATCGAATTCTACACCGACCTCAAGGGGCGAATGGCCCGGTTCGGCCGCTTGCCGGATGATTGCGCGATCTGCACGTCGACAACGATCGTGCTCGGCGAGACCCAATCGATCGCGCGCGAGAAGGCGGCATATCTATTA
>DATEQL010000030.1:0-15293 GCA_035272665.1 Allostellaceae bacterium | reverse complement strand
CGAAGACGGTTGGCTCAAAACCGGCGATGTCGGCTTCGTCGATGACGACGGCTATATCCGGATCACCGACCGCAAGCGCGATTTCATCAAGAATTCCGGCGGCGAGACGATCTCGCCGGCCCGCGTCGAAGGTTATCTGACGCTCGAGCGGGAAATCGCCCAGGCCATGGTATTCGGTGACCGGCGGCCCTATCTCGTCGCCGTCCTGGTTCCCGATGCCGACTTCGCCGCCGATTATTCACCTCCAGACGGCCCTGTCGGGGATTTTCGCGGGCTCGCCGCCGATCCGGGATTTGCCAAGGCGATCGGCGCCGCCGTGACGCGCGTCAATCACGCGCTCTCGCCGATCGAGCGGGTGCGACGCTTCGTGGTCGCGGCGGAACCCTTTACCATCGCCAACGAGCAGATGACGCCGACCCTGAAGATCAAGCGTCATGTCATCCGCGACGCCTATGGCGCCGCACTTGACGCGCTCTATGAAACCAAAGACATCGCGGCTTGAGCCCCCTCCCTAATCCTCCCTCTCAATCGGGGGAGGGAAGGGAGGGGGTCGGGAGAGAGGAAGGGAGAGAAACCATGCGGCTCGACGACAAGATCGGCATCGTCACCGCGGCAGCCTCGGGGATGGGAAGGGCCGGTGCGCTGCGCTTCGCTCGCGAAGGTGCGGCAGTCGGAGTGGTCGACATCGACCAGGCAGGGGTCGATGCCGTCGTCGGCGAAATCACCGCCGCCGGCGGTCGCGCGCTCGGCCTCGTTGGCGATCTGCGCCAGGACGATTTCGCCCGCGGCATCGTGCGGCGCACGGCAAACGCCTTTGGCGGGCTCGATTTCGTGTGGAACCATGTCGGCCATCCCGGCCCGGCCTCGATCGAAGGCATCGACATGGCGGATTACGAAATTGCCATCGACCTCAATCTGCGCTCGGTGCTGGTGACGACCGAGGCGGCGATCCCCGAAATCCGGGCGCGCGGCGGCGGCAGCCTGCTCTTCACGGCCTCGACCTCCGGCATCCAGGGCTCGGGCTTCAGCCCGGTCTATTCGATGGCCAAGTTCGGGGTCGTCGGCTTTGTCCGCTCGCTCGCCAAGCGCTTAGCGCCGGAGAAGATCCGGGTCAACGCGATCTGCCCCGGCCCGATCGACACGCCGATGCTCCGGGTCTTTGTCGCCCGGCCGGACCAGCAGCGTACCGCTGGTCAGGACAAGGAGGCGCTCGTCGCCCAGCGCGGCCGCCAGAACCCGATGGGACGCACCGGCAAACCCGAGGAGATCGCCAACGCCGCGCTGTTTCTGATTTCCGACGAGGCATCCTTCGTCTCCGGCGCCGCCCTCCCAGTCGACGGCGCCGCCACCGCGTGAGATCAACTCAGCCGTAAATAGTGGACGCTGAACAACTCGGCGGGATCGGTCCAGGTTTCGACCGGGCGGAAGCCCGCCCGCCCGGCCAAAGCGCGAAACTCGGGAACCGAATATTTGTAGGAGTATTCAGTGTGGATCAGCTCGCCTTTGGCGAACAGGACGGGCTTTCCGGCGATCCATGATTCCTGATTGGCCAGACTGCGGATATAGATTTCGATCCGGCCCTCGGCCTCGTTATAGAAAGCCACGTGCTCGAACCGGTCGATGTCGAGATCGCCGTCGAGCTCGCGATTGATCCGCTCGAGGAGGTTTAGGTTGAACTCAGCCGTCACTCCGGCCCGGTCGTCGTAGGCGGCATCGAGGATCTCGGGATCCTTTTTGACATCGACGCCGATCAGCATCTCGCCGCCAGGTCCGAGTATGCGAGCGTAGTTGGCCATGAAGTCCGCCGCGGCGTCGGGCTCAAAATTGCCGATCGTCGAGCCGGGAAAGAAGCCGACCCGCTTGCCCCCCGGGCCCGGCAAGGGCGGCAGCGGGAAGGCTCGGGTGTAGTCGGCGCAGACCGCCACGACGGGCAGCGAGGGAAAGTCTTCGGCGAGGCTGATGGCGGCGTCTCGCAGATGCTCGCGCGAGATGTCGACGGGAACATACGCCGCAGGCCGATCGAGCGCCTGCAGCAGGATGCGTGCCTTGGTGCTGGCGCCGCTGCCGAACTCGATCAACCGGCTATGCGGACCGATCAGCGCCGCGATCTCGGCCGCATTTTCTTCGAGAATCGCGATCTCGGTGCCGGTCAGGTAGTACTCCGGAAGGCGGCAAATCTCCTCGAACAGCACCGAGCCGCGCGCGTCGTAGAAGAATTTGCACGGGATCGATTTGGGCGCGCGGCCAAGCCCTTTGACCACCGCATCGCGAAAGCTCTCTTCACCGGGCGCCAGATCGTAAAACGTGAAACGCGTGCTGCTGATCATCCAAGGTCCTCCGCCAGCCGCAGCCCGGCGAAGGCCCAGCGCGCCGAGGGCGGGAAGAAGTTGCGGTAGGTGCCCCGAACATGGCCGGCCGGGGTCACCGCTGCACCGCCCCGCAGCACCATCTGATTGCACATGAATTTGCCATTGTATTCGCCGACGGCACCGGCGCCCGCCCGAAAACGCGGGTAGGGGATGTAGGGACTGGCCGTCCATTCCCAAACGTCGCCGAACATCTGACGCAACCCGGGTTTGTCGTCGTCCTGTACCGCAGCGCTGTCGGCGCGGGGATGGAACGTGTGGCAATCGGCAAAATTGCCCGCCATCGGCACGCTCTCCGCGGCGATCTCCCACTCCGCCTCGCTCGGCAGCCGCTTCCCCGCCCATTTGGCGAACGCGTCGGCTTCAAAAAAACTGATGTGGCAGACGGGCTCGACCGGGTTCAATCGGGAGCGGCCGGACAACGTAAAGATCGACCACTCGCTGTCTTCCCGGGACCAATAGTGCGGCGCCTCCCAGCCCTGCTGGCGCACCGTCGCCCAGCCGTCCGAAAGCCAGAATTCCGGCCTTTCGTAGCCGCCGGCCTCGATGAAGTCGAGATATTCGCCACAGCTAGTCGGCCGCGTAGCGAGGCGGAACGGCTCGAGCCACACCTTGTGCCGGGGCATCTCGTTGTCGAAGGCGAAAGCCGACCCGCGATGCCCGATCTCCACAAGCCCGCCCGGGAACTCGACCCAGTCAAGCGGCCTCGCCGGTCCCCTGACTTGGGGCCGTGGCGCCTGATAGGCCGGCAGCAACGGATTGATCGAAAAGACGTGCTTGATGTCCATCAGGATCAGTTCCTGATGCTGCTGCTCATGGTGAACTCCGAGCTCGATAAGGGGTGCCGCCTCAAGCCAAGCTTCGGCGGGCGCCTCCTCGACGAACCGGGTCATCGCGGCATTTACATGGTCGCGATAGGCGGCGACGACGACGACGGTCGGACGCGACAGCAAGCCGCGCTCCGGTCGCGGGTGGCGCGGGCCGGCGGCCTCATAATAAGAGTTGAAAAGGTAGGCGAAGGCCGGATCGAAGACCCGATAACCCGGGTCGAACCGGGTCAAGATGAAGGTCTCGAAAAACCACGTCGTATGCGCGAGATGCCACTTTGTCGGACTGACGTCCGGCATCGACTGGATCGACTGATCCTCGGGTGTCAGATTGGCCGTCAGCGCTTCGCTCTGCCGCCGCGCGTCGGCAAAATGCTCGAATGCCGCCTCACGCTCGGCTTCGGAACCCTCTAATTGCCCGGCACTTTCGAACACGGCATCCCCCAACCCGTTGCTTCGCTCTGTTAACGCTCCTGCCGCGGGGTAGTTGCGCTAACCAAGATAGCGATTGCGCAAGTGACGTTCGAAACTCCCCGTCCCGAGCGAGCGACCCGTGACCCTCTCAATGAGCTCGGCCGTCGACAGCAACGAGCCTTTCGAGTGAACCTGCTCGCGCAGCCACAGGAGCAACGGGGCGAATTCACCCGCCGCGACCGCGTCCAACACATCGGGGATCGCGCCGCGAGCGGCTTCGAACAGCTGTGCGGCGATCAGCGCGCCCAGCGTATAGGTCGGGAAATAGCCCCATACGCCGTCGTACCAATGAATGTCTTGCAGGCAGCCCTCGCGATCGTTGGCCGGAGCGACGCCGAGCAATCGACGCAGCCCTTCGGCCCAAGCGCCGGGAAGGTCCGCCGGCACGAGATCGCCCGCGATCATCGCGCGTTCGAGGCGGTAGCGCAGAATTACGTGAGCGGGATAGGTGACCTCATCGGCATCGACCCGGATCAAGCTCCGTTGGACGCGGATTTGTCGCTGGTAGAGCGCCTCGGCGTCCCAGCCGGGCCCGTCGCCGCCAAAAGCCTCGCGCAGGATCGGCGCGGCAAAGGTCAGGAAAGCGCGGCTGCGGCAAACCTGCATCTCCAGCAGCAGGGACTGGCTCTCGTGAATCGCCATGCCACGGGCGCGACCGACCGGCTGCAAGCGCCATGCGACGGGTAGGCCGCGCTGATAGAGAGCGTGGCCGGTCTCGTGCAGAACCCCCATCAAAGCCCGCGCAAAGTCGGTCTCGTCGTAGCGTGTCGTGATCCGCACGTCGTCGGGGATACCGCCGCAAAAAGGATGGGCACTCACGTCGAGCCGGCCATGCGAGAAATCGAAGCCAATGCGTTCCATCAGGCTTATCCCGACCCGGCGCTGTACCTCGACAGGAAAGGGGCCGGCGGGGATTAGCGTCGGCGGCAGCGCCGCCTGTCGGGCCAAAGCAGCTTCGAGCAGATCCGGCAAAAAACAGGCGAGCTCATCGAACAGGCGATCGATCGTCTCTGTCGACTCGTCGGGCTCGTATTGGTCGAGGAGAGCCTCGTATGGGCTCTTTCCGAGGCGGCATGCCTTGATCGCGGCTATCTCGCGCTGCAGGCGCAGGACCTGCTCGAGCGCGGGAAGCACGGCCGCGAAGTCGTTCTCCGATCGGGCTTTGCGCCACAGGGCCTCGCACTCCGAACACGCCCGCGACTCGGCCTCGACGAGCGTGCCCGGCACGGCAGCCGCGTGCAGGCGGCGTCGGCTGATCTCGCGCAAGTTGGCGCTCCGCCATTCGTCGAGTGCATCGCTCTCCAGCTCGGCTTCGGCCAAGAGATCGCCTAGCTCCGGTTGGATCAGTTGCTGATGGGCGAGAAATCGCAAGGTCGCGAGCTGCTCTGCCCGGGCCGCGGCCCCGCCTGCGGGCATAATGGCCGCAGCATCCCAGTGAAGCACCGAGATCGCTTGCTCGAGTGCCCCGATCCGGCGAAATCGCGTTTCCAACTGATGATAGGCGTTCATCCCGACCCCGCATTGCGGCGGTGATAAAGGAAATAGATGACGATTAACGCCACCGCCAGGGAAAACCACGTGATCGCATATTGCAGGTGGTCGTTTCGCAGCTCGAGGCGGGTGATCCCGCCCCTCGGCCAACCTCCCGGGTTCGGTGTCGCGTCGGCATCGATATAAAAGGGTGCGACCCGGTCGAGCCTATCCGCAGCGGCCATCACCGGCAGATCGACCCAGAACCAATAGTTCAGGTCAGGGCGGTTGTCCGGCAAGAACCAGGCCGGTTTTTCCGCCGGCGGTAGCCGCAACAGGCCTCGCACCCGGACCGCGCCCGCGATTTGGCCAGCGGACCGCTTCGCCGGATCCTTGAGCTCGGCGGGGATGAACCCGCGATTGACGAAGACGATGCGGCCACCGGGCTCCTGGAGCGGGGTTAGTACCTGGTAACCACTCCTCCCTGCCTCCGAGGTTGCGCCGAGAAAAATCTCCTTGTCGTGCAGAAAGACGCCCTCGTCCGTGACATGGTGAAACTCCATGCCGCGCGCTTCCTCCGCGTTGCTCGGCGCGGCGGCAGGAGCAGCCGCCACCGCCGCCTGACGCTGCGCAATCAGCTCGCGCTTCCAGAACAGCCGCTCGATCTGCCAGGAGCCGAGCGCGAGCAACAACAGCACCACCGGCACGGTGAAGACGGTCGGCCAGAACAGCGGGCGAAACGGGGTCACGTGGGTCATGAGCAGACCCAAACATCAGGACGGCGACGAGATACCGAGCCGTCGGTGACGATATTGCAAGGCGATCAGCCCCGCTTTGAGCGGGCGCAGCATCGCGACCGCGCCGATCAGGATCAACGGCGTCCACAACAGCAGATGCACCCAGACGGGTGGGGAAAAATTGATCTCGACCAGCGCTGCGAGCCCGACGACAAGCATTCCAAGCAGCAGGATCGCAAACACTGCGGGGCCATCGCCGGCATCCTGCGCCGACAGGTCGAGCCCGCAAACCCCGCATGCTTGCCTTACACTTAGAAGGCCGGAGAAGAGCCGCCCCTTGCCGCAGCGCGGACATCGGCAACCGAACGCCGCTCGTAACGGAGAGACGATAGGGAAATCCTTTGCGGCCACCAGAGGATCAGCCGACCGGACCGGCGCCGCCACTCCCCCCACCCCACCAATAAACGCAAACAAAGAGGAAAAGCCAAACTACATCGACGAAATGCCAATACCAGGCGGCCGCCTCGAAGCCGAAGTGATGATCGGGTTTGAAGTGTCCCGCCCATGCCCGGTAGAGGCAGACGATCAGAAAGGTCGTGCCGATGATGACATGGAAGCCGTGAAAGCCGGTCGCCATGAAAAAGGTCGAGGGGTAAATACCACCGGTAAACGAGAAGGGGGCATGGCTGTATTCGTAGGCTTGCACCGAGGTGAAGCAGAGCCCGAGAAAGACGGTCAGCGCCAAGCCGCGCAGCAATCCGTTGCGGTCGCCCTCGATCAACGAATGATGCGCCCAGGTGACCGTGGTGCCCGACAACAGCAGGATCAGCGTGTTGAGAAACGGGAATTCGAACGGATTGAACGGATGGATGGTCTTGGGGGGCCACACACCACCAACTGGGAACAGGCTCGACGCGAAGAATGCCCAGAAGAAGGCGGCGAAGAACATGACCTCGGAAGCGATAAACAGGGCCATGCCGTAGCGCATACCGATCTGCACGACCGGGGTATGGTAGCCCTGAAAGGTCGCTTCACGGATGACGTCCCGCCACCACACGGCCATGATTGCCAGCACCGAGACGATCCCGATGATCAGCAAAGTCCAGCCGTAGCCGTGCATGTAGAGGACGCCACCGCTGGTCAGAAACCCGGCGGCGACGGCGCCAATTATCGGCCACGGGCTGGGATCGACCAGATGATAGGGATGCTTTGGCGCGGCGTGCGTCTCGCTCATCTATCTAAGCCCGTTTCGGTCAATTCACAGAAGGCGCCTGCGATCCAGGCGCAGCGGATGCTGTTGGGGGCGCCGTCTCAGGTGCCCGGAACATCGTGTAGGACAGTGTGATCGAGCGCACCTCGCTGGTGCTCGGATCCGTCAAGATGTCGGGATCAACGAAGAACACCACTCCCATGTTAACGCTTTCTCCCGGCGCCAAAGTCTGATTGCTAAAGCAGAAGCATTGCAGCTTATCGAAATAGATGCCGGCCTTGGTCGGCGTCACGTTGTAGATGGCCCGGGCGGTGACCGGCACCGTCGTGCGATTGATCGCCCGAAAGAAGACTTGGTTCTGCGCGCCCGGATGAACGGTAAGCTCATCCTTCAGGGGGCGGAACTCCCAATCGAGCCCAGGCGCGATTTGAGCTTCGAAACGCACTGTAATCAGCCCGGCAGCTATCCGGGTCGGTGGCGCCTCCGCTCGCTGGGTCGCGCCACCAAAGCCGGTCGCTGAGCAAAACAGCCGATAGAGCGGCACCGAGGCAAAGGACAGGGCGACCATGCCGGCGACGACCGAAACGAGAAACATCACGGTTGCGTTGTTGCGGCGGCGCCGTTGCGATCGCGTCGCCTCGGTCACCCTACCCCCCCATCCGGGCGATCGTGATGGCGTAGAACAATGCCACCAACGCAACGAGCACGGCGACCAGCGCGCGATTTCGCGCGCGTATAGTTCGCTGCCGCTCTTGCTCCAGATCCATCGCTGTCAATGCCAATCTCCGGCGGAGTGGTCCACCAGCAGCAGGCTGAAGACCAGGAACAGATACAATAGCGAAAAGGCGAACATCCGGCGCGCGCCGCGTTCGCCGGCGTCGCGACAAACCTGGATCGCCGAGCCGGTGAAGACTGCGCTCAGCAACACCACGCCGGCGGCGTAAAGCCTGCCGGCCATACCGAGCAGCCAAGGCGCCAGCGTCACCGGGCACAGCACCAGGGCATAGAGGAGCATCTGGCGTTTGGTTTCGCGCGGCCCGGAGACGACCGGGAGCATCGGCACGCCGGCGGCCGCATAATCGCCGGTCCGGTACAGCGATAACGCCCAGAAATGCGGCGGGGTCCAGAAAAAAATGATGGCGAACAACGCGATAGCGCCCCAGCCGATTTCCCCTGTCACCGCCGCCCAGCCGATGATTGGCGGGAAGGCACCGGCGGCGCCGCCGATCACGATATTCTGCGGCGTCCGTCGCTTCAGCCAGATCGTATAGACGAAGACGTAAAAGCCGATTGTGAGCGCCAGCAGTTCGGCTGCTACCCAGTTGACGGCGAGCCCCATGACCAGCACCGCGCCGACCCCGAGCACCACGCCAAAGCCCAACGCCTCGCCCGGCATCATGCGACCCGCCGGCAGCGGCCGTCCGGCGGTGCGCCGCATCAGCGCGTCGATGTCGCGCTCGTACCACATGTTGATGGCTCCCGCCGCGCCGGCGCCAACAGCGAGGCACAGCACCGCGACCACGGCGAGCACCGGATGGATGTGCCCCGGCGCCACGACCAGCCCGACGAACCCGGTGAAGACGACGAGCGCCATGACCCGGGGCTTCAGGATCTCGACATAATCCGAGACGCTCGCCCCAGCAGTCGTTGCGAGGCGGATGGTGGCGGTCGAGTTTGCGTCGAACAACTCAGTCACGAAATGACCGGCAGCTCTTCATAGCTGTGAAACGGCGGCGGCGATGAAACTTTCCATTCGAGGGTCGTTGCTCCCTCACCCCAATAATTGGCCCCGACACGACGCCCGGCGAGGAGGGTGTGAAGCACGATGAAGACGAAGAACAGGGTCGACGCGTAGGAGATGAATGAGCCGATGGAGGCCACCATGTTCCAGCCGGCGAACGCATCCGGATAATCGGCGATGCGGCGGGGCATGCCGGCAAGACCGAGGAAATGCATCGGGAAGAAGGTCAGGTTGACCCCGATGAAGGTGGTCCAAAAATGAATCTTGCCGAAGGTCTCGTTGTATTGCCGGCCGGACATTTTTCCGATCCAGTAATAGAAGCCGGCAAAAATCGAGAACACCGCGCCGAGCGACAGCACGTAGTGGAAGTGAGCGATCACGTAGTAGGTGTTGTGCAATGCGAAATCCACGCCGGCGTTGGCCAATACGACCCCGGTCACGCCGCCGATGGTAAACAGGAAGATGAATCCCATCGCCCACAGCATCGGCGTCTTGAACTCGATCGATCCACCCCACATCGTGGCGATCCACGAGAAGATCTTCACCCCGGTGGGCACCGCGATGACCATCGTCGCCGCAGTAAAATAGGCGCGCGTATCGACCGAAATCCCGGTCGTGAACATGTGATGCGCCCAGACAATGAAGCCGATAACGCCGATCGACATCATCGCATAGGCCATACCGAGATAGCCGAAGATCGGCTTTTTCGAAAAGGTCGAGACGACCTGCGAGATCATCCCAAACCCCGGCAGGATCAGGATGTACACCTCGGGATGGCCGAAAAACCAGAAGAGGTTCAGAAACAAGAGCGGGTCGCCGCCCCCTGCCGGGTCGAAGAAGGTCGTGCCGAAATTGCGGTCGGTCAGCAACATCGTGATCGCCCCGGCGAGCACCGGCAGTGACAGCAGCAACAGGAACGCGGTGACCAGGATTGCCCACACGAAGAGCGGCATCTTGTGCATCGTCATGCCGGGGGCGCGCATGTTGAAGATCGTCGTGATGAAATTGATGGCCCCCATGATCGACGCGGCGCCCGCCAAGTGCAGCGAGAAGATCACCATGTCGACGGACGGCCCGGGATGTCCAACCGGCCCCGAAAGCGGCGGATAGACCGTCCAGCCGACGCCCGCACCTTGACCGACCATGGTCGAGCCGGCCAACAATGCGAAGGCTGGGACCAGCAGCCAGAAGCTGATGTTGTTCATGCGCGGGAAAGCCATGTCGGGCGAGCCGATCATCAGCGGCACCAGCCAGTTGCCAAAGCCGCCGATCATCGCCGGCATGACCACGAAAAAGACCATGATCAGCCCATGCGCGGTGACGATGACGTTATAGAGCTGATGGTCCTCGATGAAGGTGTTGCCGGGATGCATCAGCTGAATCCGCGCGACGACCGACATCGCGCCACCGATCACCCCGGCGACTACGGCGAACGTCAGATAAAGGGTGCCGATGTCCTTGTGGTTGGTCGAGCACAGCCAACGAGTGAAAAAGCCCGGCACGTGGTCGTGATCATAAGCACCGTGGCCGTCCAGGTCGGCGGTGTGAGCGTCATGCTCGTAAGCCATCCCTCGCTCCTTCGATCTCAATTGCCCGCCGGCGCCGGGCGGGCAGCATCCGGCGAATCAGGAACCGCGGCGACGCGCACCGTGCCGGTGCCGTCGTCGTGACGCGCGAACTTTTTCTTGGCGTCAATCAGCCAATGCTGGAACGCATCCTTCGATACCGCCTCGACCTTGATTGGCATAAAGGCGTGGTTGACGCCGCAGATCTGGTTGCATTGACCGTAATAGGTACCCGCGTGATCGATCTTCATCCAACTCTCGTTGAGTCGACCAACGATCGCATATTCCTGGACCCCGAAGGACGGCACGAACCAGCTGTGGATCACATCGGTCCCGGTCACCAGCACCCGGATGATCGTATCCGCCGGAACGACGAGGGGGTTGTCGACGTCGAGGAGCCGCTTCTGTCCCGACTTCAATTGGTCTTCCGGAATGATGTTGCTGTCAAAGGCAAGCCCACCTTGGTCGGGATATTCGTAGGACCAGTACCACTGGTGCCCGGTCACTTTGATCGTCATCTCGGGATTTGGCACCCTGTCCATGTAGTACATCAGTTTGAAGGACGGGATCGCGATGAGTACCAGGATCAGCACCGGGACCACGGTCCACAGCATCTCGATGACAGTATTGTGCGAGGTGCGAGTCGGCACCGGGTGGCGCCGGTGGTTGAAGCGCCACATCGCGACGGCCAGCAGTATCATAACGAAGGTCGCGATCAGAAAGGTGATAACCAGGAGGCCGGGCGGCCACAGCCCGTTATGGAAGGCTTCGAGCCGCTCCATGACCGGGGTGGCGGGAGGCTGAAAGCCGAGCTGCCACGGCTTGGGCTCTGCAGCGCCGGCAACCGCTGCGATCGCGGCGATGCCAAATACGGCGAATGCGAGCACCAACACCGCCCTCGCCATCGCCTTCGGTGTTGACAACTTCGTCCAACGCACCATGCGTCTGCAGCCTCTGATCCGTCGCGGTCAGCCCGGAGCAGGCTTCCGAGAGGGCTTTCCGAGCGGAACCCACTCATCTCGTGCCGCTCGGCCAAATCGCGGCGCGGCAACGCGCTTCGCCGCGCACGGCGGCGAAACCTACACCAAAGCCCGCTCAGGCGACAACCGAGTAGACCCCGTCGCAACCCATTGCGACGAGCCGCCGCATGGGCTGCCGCCCGCAACGTGCGCCTTTCGCTCGCGACCAGCTGAGGCCATATTCAAGCCGGTTTCTGTAGGGAGTCGCGAATGACAGATCTCGCCGTTACCGACGCGCTGTTCTTCGAGCGCACCGGCATGGACCCAGCTCGGGTCGAAGCACTCGTCACCCAATCGCTGGCCGGGATGGATGACGGCGAACTCTACCTCGAATACAGCCAGTCCGAGAGCTTGGCACTCGACGACGGCCGCATCAAGAGCGCGAGCTTTGATACCTCACAGGGATTTGGATTGCGCGCGGTTGCTGACGAGGCGGCCGGTTACGCCCATGCCTCCGAGATCTCGGAAGCGGCGATCCGGCGGGCGGCGGCAACGGTACGGGCGGTGGCGAGCGGCTACTCCGGAGTGATGGCGGCGCCGCCCCTCGGCACCAACCGCAGCCTCTACACCGAAGAGAACCCGCTCGGCCTGGTGGATCTCGGGGCGAAGACGCGGCTGCTCGCCGATATCGACGCCTACGCCCGTAGCTGCGACGACAGGGTCAGGCAGGTCATGGCCTCTCTGAGCGGGGTGTGGCAGGCGGTGCAGATCATCCGCCCAGATGGCCGCCGCGCAGCCGACATCCGGCCGCTGGTGCGCCTGAATGTCGCAATCGTGGTCGGCGAGGACGACCGCATGGAGACCGGGTCCGCGGGAGCTGGCGGGCGGGTTGCCTATGATCGCTATCTCGATCCGCAGCACTGGAAGGCCCAGGTCGACGAGGCGTTGCGCCAAGCGCTCGTCAATCTCGGCGCGGTGCCGGCGCCGGCCGGGGAGATGACCGTGGTGCTCGGGCCGGGTTGGCCGGGGGTGATGCTGCACGAGGCGGTCGGGCACGGGCTCGAGGGCGATTTCAACCGCAAAAAGACCTCGGCCTTCTCCGGCATGATCGGGCAGCGCGTTGCGACCAAGGGGGTGACGGTGGTCGATGACGGGACCTTGCCCGACCGGCGCGGCTCGCTGACTGTCGACGACGAGGGGACGCCGACCAACTGCACCGTTCTGATCGAGGACGGGATCCTGAAGGGCTACATGCAGGATCGCATGAACGCCCGCCTCCTCGGCGCCGTTCCGACCGGCAACGGCAGGAGGCAGAGTTTCGCCCACGCGCCGATGCCGCGAATGACTAATACCTACATGCTGGCCGGCGGACACGACCCGCAGGAGATCGTCGGCTCGGTCAAACGCGGGCTCTACGCAGTCAATTTCGGCGGCGGCCAAGTCGACATCACCTCCGGCAAGTTCGTGTTTTCCGCATCCGAAGCGTATCTGATCGAGGACGGAAAGGTCGGGCCCTCGGTGAAGGGGGCGACGTTGATCGGTAACGGACCAGACGCTTTGACCAAGATAACGATGATCGGCAACGATCTGCGCCTCGACGACGGGATCGGCACTTGCGGCAAGGACGGGCAGGGCGTGCCGGTTGGCGTCGGCCAGCCGACGTTGCGGATGGACGGCCTGACGGTCGGCGGCACGAACGCGTGACGCGCGCCGCCGCGCGCAGCTTAGCGGTTTTTGTCGCGGCGGCAGTCGCGGCGGTGTTCCCTAGCAGCGGCAGCTTTGCCTGCGCCGATTTTGCGGCAGCGCCGTCTACCCGCTGGTCGCTGACCAGGGAAAACGGGGTGTCCTGGCTGGTAACGCCGTGCGGCGAGCGTTTCTTCAGCCTCGGCGTCAACATTCTCGACGGGGGCTATCCCGAGCGTGAAAAGGCCGGCAAGATCTATTACAGTTGGAAGGCGTTCGCGCCGACGCTCACGGATTGGACGACGGAGACCCGACGGCGGCTGTTCTCCTGGGGGTTCAACAGCGCGGGCGGCTGGGCACTGTCGCCACAAGCGCTCAGGCTCCCGACGATCATCAACCTCGAGCTCGGGCGGCTCGCGCGCTTTCACTGGTTTGACCCGTTCGCGCCCGAGACCGAGAGCCGGATGAACGCGCTCGCCCGCGAACTCGTCGCTCCTTACCGCGGCACCCCGTACCGGATCGGCTATTTCTCCGACAACGAGGTCGGCTGGTGGGCGGGCGCGCTGTTCATCTTCTACTCGTCGAAGCCGGCGACCTCGATAACAAAGCAGCGCTGGGTAGCGCTTCTGCGGAGGCACTATGCCGGCGACTGGTCACGATTTACCGCTGATTTCCTGCCGCCGGCGGGCGTCGATTCATGGGATCAGCTCCTCGCCGCCACCCAGTCGACGCGCATGAAGCCCGGCGGAGCCGGGATTCATTTCGTGCGCGAATGGACCGGTATGGTCGCCGAGCATTACTACGCTCTCGCCGAGCGGGCGATCCGGGCGGCCGATCCCGATGCGCTGTTCTTTGGCGACCGGCTGCCGATCTATTACGACCCGGCAGCGGTGCGGGCGATGGCGCCGCATGTCGACGCGATCGCGACCAACTACAACGTCGACAGCGGCGACGGCTGGATCGCCGATTACTTCTTTGACGGTTTGCGAAAATTGTCGGGCGGCAAGCCGGTGCTCGTCTCCGAATGGTTTTTTGCGGCGCGCGAGAACCGCACCGGGAATCGCAACAACGGCCACCTGATGACGGTGGGAACTCAAGACGAGCGGGCGGCTGGCGCCGCCGCGGCGACCGCGAATTTCGCCGCGATCCCCGAACTCGTCGGCGCCCATTGGTTCATGTATTATGACCATCCGAAAGGCGGGCGCCCCGACGGTGAGGACTACGATTTTGGGCTGGTCGACATCAACGACCGGCCTTATGAGCACCTTACTTCGGCGCTCGCCGCAGCGAACCGGCGCGTGCCGCGGATCCACGCATCAGCGGCGGTCCCGACTCCGGGAAGCACTACGTTCGTGCTGCCCCACGCATCGATTTTAGTCCACGGCAACTCGCTTTCCGACTGGCCCAAGCCGGCGAGCTTGCTGCCGCGGCTGACAGCCTCCCCAGGTGCCGTCGAATTCGGCGAAGCCTACCTTTCTTGGAGCGAGCGCGGTCTCGCGCTGGCGACGATCGGTCAGGACTACTTCGAACCCGATCTTCTGGCCTATGACGGAGCCTTCCCGCTCGTCGACGCCTACCGGATAGAGCTCGGCGTCGATTTCGGTGCGGGGCCGCGGCGTTTCACGTTGTTCTTTATCCCGCCGCGGACCAAGCTCCACGACCATCCACCGATGAGAGCGCAGCTCTGCGCGGGGGCGGCGCAGATCGCGATTACTTGGGGCTGCACCGAAGTCAGTGGCGCCGAAGCCGCCTATTTCGGTGCTGACCAGCCCCGGATCACCGCGGAGATGGTGATCCCGTGGTCGGCACTTGGAATCACCGCGCCACCCCCGGGGACGCAGTTGCGGGCCGAGGTCGCCATCACCTCATGGGATCGCGAGCGCTGGATGTCGCTCTCTGCTCGCGCCCCGGACGCCGCGATGGACCATCCAGAGGTATGGCCTGCGATGCGTCTCGGCAACGGCTCACAGATGATCGAGAGCCTGCCGCCGCTTCCCGTGCCCGCACCAGGCTAACCCCAGGACTAACCCGGATGTCTCAAACCCCTCGGTGGGCGCAGGTTTGAGGAGCCCTCGCCGCTCCCCGACAATTGCCCTATTTCCGCCTGGCGAAACTTCCTTTGTTGATCGGGATAGGGGGACACCTCGCGGTGCCACCCCTCCCACACCACCGGGCGTACGGGTCACGTACCACGGCGGTTCGACTGGGTTAAGCTTGGACAGAGACATAGAGACGGGGGAGACCGAGTGAGTCGAAATAGT
>DATEQL010000029.1:0-3757 GCA_035272665.1 Allostellaceae bacterium | reverse complement strand
GAGGACGCTGGCGAGTAGCTACGGGAGAAGTATGTCCTTTCACGCTGCTGTACGAATCACGCGCGTACCACCTCAGACGGCTCCGCTATCCGCGGATCGCCGCGTTGGCCTTCTCGGCGGCGGCGGTCATTGCACTCTTCGCCGATTTCGCTCCGGTGACCACTTCATTGACGCCGATCATGAAGGCGTCTTGGATTGGTCTCGATTGCGGATGGAAAAGGATCGCCTTGCAGCGGTCGACATCGGCATTTTGCAAGTTGGTCAGCGCCGCGGCGGCGGCTTGCGCGGCGAACGCCTGCTTGAAGCCCTCGCTCGACCAAGCCGACACGCGTGTGGTCGCTAGCCCAGCCGCGGCGGTCTGCAGCGAGGTCGGTTTGCTTGTCGCCCACAGCAGGAACAAGAAAGCTGCCCGGTTGTTCCGCGACTTGGCATTGATGCACGCCTGCCAATGCGACATAAATGGGACGGCGGCGCGACCCTCGAGATGGGGAAAGGCAGCAAAGGCGGCCTGCTTGGCGACGCGGCTCTTCGCCGGATCGGAAATGTCCCTGGCAAGGACGCTGCTGTCGATCGCCATTGCCGTCCTGCCCTGAGCGAAGTCGTTCAACACCTGGTACCATTCGTAGCTGCCGACGCCGACAGGCCCGGCTTGGCTCAGCATCTCTCCATACATTGCGACGGCCGCGATCGCCCCGGGGCTTGCGAAAGCGACCTCGTTGTCCTTGACCATGGCCCCGCCATAAGAGAACACGAAGCTCATAGCCACCGGGGACGAATTGCCGCCGGCCTGGGCCCGCATGGCGATTCCCGACATGTCATTGGTCTTGACCGCCTTGGCGGTGGCCAGCAACTCGTCAAAAGTCTGGGGAACCGGCAGGTTCTTGGCTGCCAGCGCATCGCCGTTGATGAACAAGGTGACCGCCTCGGAGGTAATCGGGAAGGCGTAGCGTTCGCCGTCCGACCACAAGGGAAAGGCTCGGGCGGTCTTGAGAAGATCGCTCTCGTCATACCAAGCGAGATCTGTCAGCGACCTGTCGGAATAATAGGCGTTCAGCGGCTCGAGCCATCCCGCCGAGATGCCCTGGCCATAAGTCAGGAACATGAAGACGTCGGGCGTCGTGCTGCCGCTGGCGAGCTTGACCGGCAGGGCCCCCAGAAACTCGGTTTCCAATCGGAAGTCGGTGACGACGCTGATACCGGTGAGCTTGGTGAATTGCGGCAAGAGCGGGGTGATTGCGCTCGACCAGGGATGGATCGCGCCCGCGAGCGAGATCGTCTGGCCTGCGAATTGTTTCTAGTCGATCGCGGCCTTGGCATAGGTCGCGGCGGCGTCTTGCGCAAAGCTCCATCGTGGCAGCATGCCCGACAAAGCTGCTCCGGCAGCGCCCAATCCCTTGACGACGCTGCGCCGGCTCGCCGGCGCCCGCCCGGTCAGCGACTTTTCCCCTGGCGCCATGTCCGTGTTCCTCTGTGCGCAGTCATTCGCAACACGGGCCGAGCGGGCACATACCGCGCCATTCTGGCCCGCGCGAGACGATTGACGGGCTCCGAAGACGCAACCTGCGCGCTTGAGGGTGTCGGGTCCCGTCTCGCCTATGCGGAATGGTCCATCTCGTCTATCATTCTATCAGTGCCCTGGCGTCCGCGCCAGAAGAGGTGCCGGTCACAGGCCCATCGAAGAGCCAAGGGCAATGTCGCTCGCCGCTCGACGCCTGCCCTCGCGGTGGTTTGCTCGTCCGCTGGTCCTGGCGGTCGCGCTGCTCCTGACGCTGTTTGCTGCGAGCGGGTTTCTCGGGCTCCGATATTTGCACGAGCGGCAAGCGGCGAGTCTTGCGGTCGATCATAGCCGCCAAGTGCTCGATACGCTCGATCGACTGCGGGCGAACGTCGCCGACCTGGAGGCCGAAAGGCGCGGGTATCTGCTAACCCTCGACCCGGCCTATCTCAAGCCCTACGGCGTCTCTGACGAAAGCGTGCGACGGGAGGGTGCGGCGCTCCAGAGTCTCGTAGCGGACGATCCGTTGCAGAGCCTTCGTGCCGCACATCTGATGCTGACCGTTTCCGCAACGTCGCGCGAGATGGACGACATCGTCAAGACGGCACGCACGTCCGGGCTGAGTGCGACGCTGGCGATAAACCGCAGCATGGAGGAGATCCGATCGCAAATCGACCAGATGGTGGACCATGAGCGCTTTCTGCTTGTGGGTTGGGAGACGCGCGCCGACGCACTCGAACAAAGCAAGACACGGCTCATCGGTGCGGCAGTCATCATTGTCACCGTTTTTGCAGGGGCGGCGTTGGCGCTTGCGCGGCTTGAAGCGAGACGGCGGCGGAAAGCGACCGAAGAGAACGTTCACCTGCAGAGCGATCTTGAGGAGCGCGAAATGAAGATCCGGCGCCTGGTCGACGCCAACATCATCGGGATCATCATCTGGGATCTCGAAGGTCGCGTTCTTGAAGCGAATGACGCGTTTCTCCGCATGGTGGGGTACGACCGAGAGGATCTCGCCTCGGGTCGCCTGCATTGGACGAGCCTGACGCCGCCGGAATGGCGCGACCGTGACGCACGGACGGTGGCGGAGCTGGAGCTGACCGGGACTGTCCAACCATTCGAGAAGGAGTACTCCCGGAAGGACGGCGGCCGCGTGCCCGTGCTGATCGGCGGGACGATGTTCGAAAAAGGTAGAAATCAAGGCGTTTCTTTCGTTCTCGATTTGACCGAGCGCAAGCGGGCGGACGCCGAAGCCCGCGAAAGCGAGCGGCGTTACCGCGAGATGCAGATGGAGCTGGCGCACGCCAACCGCGTCGCCACCATGGGGCAGCTCACCGCCTCTATCGCCCATGAAGTGAACCAGCCGATCGCCGCGGCGGTCACCAACGCCCAGGCAGCGCTACGCTGGCTAGGTGCGCGACCGCCGGATCTGGAGGAGGTGCGGCAGGCGCTCGCTCGTATCGTCAGGGACGTCAATCGAGCCGGCGACGTCATCGGCCGCATCCGCGACCTCGTCAAGAAAGCGCCGCCCCGGACGAACAGTGTGGACATGAACGAGGCGGTCCGCGAGGTGATTGAGCTCATCCGTGGCGAAGCGGTGAAGAACGGCGTCTCACTCCAGATGGAACTCGGGAACGGTTTGCCGCTTGTCAAAGGCGATCGCGTGCAATTGCAACAGGTCGTCCTAAACCTCACTATCAACGCCGTGCAAGCCGTGGGCGCGGTCGCGGACGGGGCGCGAGAGGTGCTCATCACCACCGCTCAAGCCGAGCCGAACGGCGTGCTGGTGGCTGTCAAGGATTCGGGGCCGGGCTTGGCCCCAGCGAGTCTCGAGCGACTCTTCGAGGCCTTCTACTCGACCAAGCCCGGCGGCTTGGGCATGGGGCTGTCGATCTGCCGATCGATCCTCGAAGCTCATGAGGGGCGGTTGTGGGTGACCGCCAACCTGCCCCGAGGCGCCGTCTTTCAATTCACCTTGCCTCTAGAACGGGCCGAGACCGTTCCCACCGAGCACGCCGGCTCAATGCCGGCGGTATGAGATTGAAAAGGTCCGGGCACCAGGCCGTTCTCGGTTACGACAGTGTGCCTGCTGTGTGGCCTTTTGCGCAGAACGTCGGCTAAGGGGCAGGGATCGGGATAGGGGGATGCCTCGCGGCACCGCCCCTCCCACACCACCTGGCATACGGATCCGTACCTCGGCGGTTCGATCGAGTTAAGCTTGGGCGGGCGCGTAGATTCGGGGGAGACCGAGCGAGTCGAAATAGC
>DATEQL010000028.1:0-14543 GCA_035272665.1 Allostellaceae bacterium | reverse complement strand
GGAGCGCGGCACCTTGTGCGTCTCCTCGCAGGTCGGATGCACGCTCAGTTGCTCGTTCTGCCATACCGGGACCCAGCGCCTGGTCCGCAACCTCGCGGCGACGGAGATCGTCGCCCAGGTCATGATCGCACGCGACGCGCTTGGCGAGTGGCCGGCGCCGCAGGACGACCGGCAAGTGACCAACATCGTCCTGATGGGAATGGGCGAGCCGCTGTTCAATTACGACAGCGTCGCTGAGGCCCTGAAAATCGTTATGGATCCGGAGGGCTTGTCGATTTCGCGGCGCAAGATCACGCTGTCGACTGCGGGGGTCGTCCCGGCGATCCGCCGCTGCGGTGCCGAGATTGGGGTCAACCTTGCAGTCTCACTGCACGCGGTGCGCGACGACATCCGCGACCGGCTGGTTCCGCTCAACCGCAAATACCCGATCGCCGAGCTGCTCGACGCCTGCCGGAGCTATCCGGGTGCCAGCAACGCCCGGCGCATCACCTTCGAATACGTCATGCTGAAGGGCATTAACGATAGCCCGGCCGAGGCTCGCGAGCTGGTGCGGCTTCTGGCGGGCATCCCTGCCAAGGTCAATCTGATCCCGTTCAATCCCTGGCCGGGGGCACCCTATGAATGCTCCTCGGAAGCGGCGATCGCGGCCTTCTCCGACATCGTCTTCGCCGCCGGCTATTCGGCGCCGGTGCGGACTCCGCGCGGCCGCGACATCCTCGCCGCTTGCGGCCAGCTCAAATCGGCGAGCGTCAGGCTGCACCGGAACGAGCATGCGCCGCTCCCCGCTGCCTGACACACGCCGTCGTCTCGTTCGCGCGATGTACCCGCTGATCGGATTTGCGCTGGTTGCCTATGCGGCGCTGGTGGGCGGCCTCTATTTGTTTCAACGGCAGCTCCTCTATCTGCCCGACAAGAGCCGACCCGAGCTCGCCGGGTTAGCCGAGCTCGGCGTGCGCGAGGTCACTCTGTCGACCGAGGACGGGCTATCGCTCCTTTCCTGGTACCTGCCGGGGCACCCCGGGCGGCCGGTCATCGCCTATTTTCACGGTAACGGCGGCCATATCGGCTATCGGGTCGAGCGCGTGCTGCGCTTCGCTCGGGAAGGCTTCGGCGTGCTGATGGCCGAGTATCGGGGCTATGGCGGCAACCCGGGCACGCCGAACGAAGCCGGATTCTATGCAGACGGCCGGACCGCACTCGCCTTTCTCGACCGCGAAGGGGTGACACCCAACCGGCTCGTGCTCTACGGCGAGTCGCTCGGCTCGGGTGTCGCCGTAGCACTCGCCGCTGAGCACCAAGTCGCGGCCGTGATCCTCGAAGCGCCGCCCACCAGCGTCGCCGAGGTCGCCCAGTGCCACTTCCCCTTTGTGCCGGCCTCACGCATGGTCGTCGACCGTTTCGACTCGCTCTCAAGTATCGGCAAGGTGAGAGCGCCGATCCTGGTCTTGCACGGCGAGCGCGACCGCGTCGTCCCGGTGCGCTTTGGTCGCGCCCTGTTAGACGCCGCGCCCGAGCCGAAGGAGGGCTGGTTCGCGCCCGAGGCGGGTCACGAGGACCTCGCCAGTTATGGCGGGCTCGATGTGGCCGTCGCCTTTATCGAACGCCGGCTCGGCGGATAGGAGGGCCGGCTCACCCGGACTGCTTATGCCAGACGAACGTTGGTGATGCAGGCGGGACCGCTATATTTGGCTGTAATGGTCCCTTGCGGGTCAATCTGGCCGTCTACCCGCTGGGAGTTGGCGTTCCGCATCGTTACGCCGCCCTGGGGGCTAACGGCCCCTTGCCAGCCCTCGCTCCCCGGCTGTCTGATCATGCCGTTTCTGATCAGTGTCGGCCAAACGGCGTTCCGGCTCCACTGACTCATGGGAAACTCCAATATACCTTCCGTCAAACGCCGTCGTCGGTGCGGGGGTCTGAGCGGTGGCAGGTATCGCCAACACGCAAGCCGTGATCGCCAAGAGTATTCTCGTCCGGCCAAACATGCTTCTCTCCCTCGCAATGTCCTAAGGATAATACCTTGCGGATCGCACAGCGGAAGGGAGCCAGGCGATGTCCGATGCGGTGAAGAAGGTGGTGCTCGCCTATTCCGGCGGGCTCGACACCTCGGTGATCCTGCGCTGGCTGCAGGAGACTTATCGCTGCGAGGTTGTCACCTTTACCGCCGATCTCGGTCAGGGCGAGGAGCTAGGGCCCGCGCGCCAGAAGGCCGAGCTGCTCGGCGCCCGCGAGATCTTTGTCGACGATCAGCGCGAGGAGTTCGTGCGCGACTTCGTCTTCCCGATGTTTCGCGCCAACGCGCTCTATGAAGGCGCGTACCTTCTCGGTACCTCGATCGCGCGGCCGCTGATAGCCAAGCGCCAGATCGAGATCGCCCGCCAAGTCGGCGCCGATGCCGTCGCCCATGGTGCTACCGGCAAGGGCAACGACCAGGTCCGCTTCGAGCTCAGCTATTATGCGCTGGCACCCGACATCAAGATCATAGCACCCTGGCGCGAGTGGGACCTGACCTCGCGCACCCGGCTTCTCGATTATGCCGAGCAGCACCAGATCCCGATCGCCAAAGACAAGCGTGGCGAGGCGCCGTTCTCGGTCGACGCCAACCTGTTGCACGTCTCGGCCGAGGGCAAGGTGCTAGAGGATCCGTGGATCGAGCCGGAGGAGTTCGTCTTCAGCCGCACCGTCGCCCCGGAGGCCGCACCCGAGGCTCCGCAATATGTCGAGATCGCCTTCGAGCGCGGTGACCCGGTCGCGGTCGACGGCGAGACGCTGCCCCCCGCGGCGCTCTTGACGCGGCTGAACGAGATCGGCGGTCGGCACGGCATCGGCCGGCTCGATCTCGTCGAGAACCGGTTCGTCGGGATGAAGTCGCGCGGCGTCTACGAGACGCCGGGCGGCACGATCCTGCAGGCGGCGCATCGCGGGATCGAGAGCCTGACCCTCGACCGCGGTGCCGCGCATCTGAAGGACGAGCTGATGCCGCGCTATGCCGAGTTGATATACAACGGCTTCTGGTTTGCGCCCGAGCGCGAGATGCTGCAGGCGCTGATCGACAAGAGCCAGCAGAATGTCGAGGGCTTGGTGCGGCTCAAGCTCTACAAGGGCTTGGCCCGCATCGTCGGCCGGCGCTCGCCAAAGAGCCTCTACAGCCTGGGCCACGTCACCTTCGAGGAGGACGCGGTCTACGACCAGCGCGACGCCGAGGGCTTCATCAGGCTCAACGCACTGCGCCTGCGCCTCGCTGCCCGCCGCGACGGACCGTGAGGCGGCGGCTTGGTCAGCGGGCGTGGCGCTGTGTTTCGAGCCAGCCCATCATGATCCGGTTGAATGTCTCGGGGTGCTCGACATTGGGGAAATGGCGGGCTTGGGCGATCTCCTCGTAGCGCCCGCCGGGAACCAGACCGGCGAGCCGCCGGTTTTCGGTCGCCGGCGTGCCCGGATCGTCGGCGCCGCACACGACAAGAGTCGGAACGCGGAGCGTCGGAGCTGACCGGTGAAATCGAAATTCATGATCGCCGCCGAGCAGCCGAGGTATCCGGCGGGCGTCGTCGCCGCGACGGTATCGCGGATCTCTTTCCACCGCCCCGGCTTGCGCGGCTTGAACGCATCGGTGAACCAGCGCTCCATCGTGCTGTCGGCGAGTGGCTCGAGCGAGTTCGCCCGGCGCACCGTGCTCATCCGCTCGTCCCACGCTGCCGCTGCACCGGCGGGGCTTGCCGGCAAGGTGTCGCTCCAAAGCGCCGAGATCAGCTTGGCGCCGTGCTCGATCGCGAGTGCCTGGCCGATCATGCCGCCGATCGACAGGCCGATATAGTGCACCCGCGGGATCGCGAGCGCCTCGAGCACCGCGGCGACGTCGCCGGAGAGTGCGGTCATCGTATAGTCGCCGGCGACCGGGTCGCTGCCGCCGTGCCCGCGCATGTCGATGCGCAAGACGCGAAACCCGGCTTGCAGCAGCGGCGGCATCTGCTCGGCCCACATGCCGCCGTCGGAAGCCAGCGAGTGGGTAATGCAGACCAACGGCCCTTCCTCGGGGCCGACGAGATCGTAATAGAGACGGCGTCCCGCAAGCGGCAACAGCATGGCGGATCCTTCATATCCGATGGAACCGAGCTCACTACGGAACCACGACGGGAAGCCCGGTAATGATCGGGTGAGCAAGGTAGAGAACGGCGTAGAGCAACAAGCCGGCGGCGATCCGCAAGAAGCCGATGTCGCGCCAGCGCAGGCCGGTGCGGCCGGCGACCAGCGCGGCGAAGGGCAGGTTTGAGGTGACTTCGGCCAGTCGCCGCCAATTGCTGCCGAGGGCGAGCTGCTTCTTGCGGTCGATCAGCACGGTGCCGCCGAACGCCAAGGCAGCGAGCGAGCCGAAGAACAGCGACGAACTCACATCGCCGTTAGCGACCACATGGCTGACCGCCCATAGCCCGATCGCCCACATCACCGGATGACGCGTCACGCGCAGGATCCCCGGGGCCGGATCGTCCGCCCGGGCCGATCGCTCCATTCCGACCGCCGTTGGATTGCGCGTCGAGTAACCCGCGACAAGGAGGATTGCGGCAAACGGCATGACTGACACCGGGACGAGTGCGGTCCATTGCTGCCTTGGCCACAACCCGATCATCGGCGCGCCCGCATAGGCAGCCACGAACCAGGCAAAGATCACCAATGAAGTCAGCGAATACACGGCGAGAAAGCCGCGCTCGCCAAGCTGGTCGCGCAGCGAGCCACGCAATCGCGTGCTCGACAGCAAAATATGGCTGCCGCAGAAGGCGCCCCCGGCGATGATGAGCGAGAGGAGCGGTCTGTCCATTGAAGTGCCGGCTCACGCGTCGGGCAAGCTTGCGATCGTGCCGGAGAGCTTGGCGAGGAGCTGATGCGGATCGCCGGCGACGCGCACGGTCTTGTGCCTGCTCGCGGCGCCGGTGACGATCGCGAGATCGCGGCGCGGGATCTCCCAAGCGTGAGCAAGAAGCTGCAACAGCGCCTCGTTGGCGCGCCCGTTCTGCGGCGGGGCGGTGACCGAAGCCTTGAGCGCGCGGCGGCCATCGCCTGCGGCGACGACCCCGAGTAGACGATCGGACCCTGCCCTCGGCGTCAGGCGAATGGCCACGCGCAGGCCGTCGCTCATCGGGGTGATCGGGCCGTCAAGCAAGATATTCGAACATCAGGTCGCGCAGGAAATACAGCAGCAGGATCAAAATCACCGGCGAAATGTCGATCCCGCCGAGATCCGGGAGGAAAGATCGGATCGGCCGCAACGCTGGCTCGGTCAGCCGCCACAGCATGTCCCCCACCATCGCTACAACACGATTGTGCCGGTTGACGATGCCAAAGGCGGTCAGCCAGCTAAGCACCGCCTGGGCGATCAGCAGCCATATATAAATCGTTATCAACGTGTTGACGAGGTGCAGGAACGCGTACATCGGACCGGAACCGCGGCGAGTGGCGCGGGGACCGTACCGTCACCTGCAAGGGTCCGCAAGTCGCGTAAAACGCGAATGGCACCCACGCGACGGGTTTGCGGGCCGCAAGGCCCCGCGCTTGACAGGGGGCGGCGAGATTACCATAGTCCGCGCCGGTCGAGATACGCGATGGGGCCGTAGCTCAGCTGGGAGAGCGTCGCGTTCGCAATGCGAAGGTCAGGGGTTCGATCCCCCTCGGCTCCACCAATCCCGTAATCAGGTACCGACTGTATTCGCTCCTCGGTCTCAGCTGAGGGCGACGACAAAACCGCGTTGCACGCCTGGACGGGCCATCATCGTCTCGTACCAGCGCTTCACGTTGGGGAAGTCTGCCAGATCGACCTGATGGCGCTCATGCCGCCAGGCCCAGCCCAGGATCGCGAAATCGGCGATCGAAATGTCACCGCCGGCGAACTCGACCTCGGCGAGCCGGTGGTCGAGCACGCCGTAGAGGCGGCGTGTCTCCTTTGAGTATCGCTCGAGGCCATAGCGGCGGTCCTGCTCGTTGGCCACCTGCAGGAAATGATGCACTTGGCCGGGCATCGGGCCGAAGCCGCCCATCTGCCACATCAGCCATTCCAGCACCGGCACCTGACGGCGCAGATCGGCGGGCCAGAACTTGCCGGTCTTCTCGCCGAGATAGATCAAAATCGCGCCGGACTCGAATATGCTGATCGGCGCGCCGCCCGGGCCCTCGGGGTCGATGATCGCCGGGATCTTGCTGTTCGGACTGATTTTGACGAAGGCGGGCGCGAATTGCTCACCTTTGCTGATGTTTACGGTCTTGACGGAGTAGGGCAGGCCCATCTCCTCCAGAGCAACGCTGATCTTGCGGCCGTTGGGGGTATTCCAGCTGTGCAGTTCGATCGTCATCGGGATCACCTTTCCTGTTGTCCGGCACGCGCACGAACGGGTGAACCAGGATTACCGGCATCGCGCGCCGCTTCAAGGTGCGATCGGCGACACGAGAGGTTTCAGGGCCGGACGCAATAGAAATAGACGACGTCTTCTTGGAACTCGTGAAACCGCGGCACCCGCTCGAACGGGGCGCAATGCCGCTTGGCCACGGCAGTCGCACTCTCCATGTCGCCGCCGTAGGCGACCCCGACATAGTTCGCATCGCCTTCGATCTCGAATGGCGTTCCCGCACATGCGACACCCAGGCCGCCCACGAAGGCGACGAGAAGCAGCCGCCAAACCGTCGCCGGCTCGGTCCGGTGGCGCAGCCAGCCCTCCATTTGCCCTCATGCCACAAAACTCGCACGCGCGGCCTAGTGTGACGGGCACCGCCATGACTGTCGATCGCCAAAGTTTCTCCAGATCGAAAACCGGTCGGGAGAAATGACCGCTTATTCGGGGTGATCCGAGCGATCGAACGTCGGGTCGATCAGCGACTGGATCAGCCGAACGGGGCTGAACGCGGCGAAGGGCGGGTGAAGCCGGTCACGGTCACCACCGACGGCATCCGACAGTGTGACGGTCTGGTCGACGGCGAAGCTGAGCACGGCAATCGCAGCGAACATGACCGACATGGCCCATGCCGAAAACGCGGCAGGTGGCTTGTTTGCTTCCGATCTATGACCAAATCGCGTGGTCGCTCTCATCAAGGTGTGTCCCGCGCCGAGGTTTTGCCCCGCAACCGGCGGCGACCCGGCGGTGCTCGCTTCCCGCTCGATTAACCCTACGCGGTCCGATCTGAGAACGTTCCCGGTCGTCGATCGCGGAATGGCAGCCATTCCCATCGGGAATGGCTGCGCCCGGGCTCAAACCGCCGGTAGACCGGCCTTGGCGGCGAAGTCGCGCCCGCGCTCGATGTAGTCGCGATAATATCCGAAGCTCGGTGCGGCGGGCGACAGCAGGACCACGCCGCCGGGTGGCGTGACCTGCGTTGCGTAGGAGATCGCGTCCTCCATCGATCGCGCCAGGTGCATCGGGCAGTCGAGATTGTCCCGCTCGTTCAATGCTGCCCGCATCTGGTCATAAATTCGCCTTCCGCTATCGCCCAGGCAGATGATGGCCTTGGCTGCGCCGGTCGAAAGTGTCTCGACGAGCTTGCCGTAGTCGATCCCGCGGTCATAGCCGCCTACGATCACTGTGATGTCGCGACCGGCATAAACCGCCAGCGCCGCAATGGCCGATTCGGGAATCGTCGAGATACTGTCGTCGACAAAAAGGATATCGTTGTTTTCGCCGAGTTCTTGCTGTCGGTGGGGGAGCCCGCGAAAGTCGCCGGTCCTGTCGAGAGCTGCCGCTAGATCGATATGGAGCGTTTTTGCCACGGCGAGCGCCGCGCACAGATTAGATCTGTTGTGTGGTCTGGCGAGGTAAGGATTGCGCACCAATCCGATCCGATCCCGGCCATCGAATATCGCGGTGTCCTCAGAGTGAATACCGGTCTCGTCGTTGAACAGGAAGGTACGATCGGGCGACCCGGCGATGATCGGGTCCACCACGTCGGCAACAGCGCGGTTGATGATGCGGCTTCTGCTGCAGCTCAGGAGATTAAGCTTGTCCCGAACATAGCGCTCGACAGTCAGATGCCAATCGGTGTGTTCCGGATACAATGATGTCAGCACCCCGATGTCGCAGACACCAGCGAAGTCCGCAGCTTGATAGCTCGATACCTCGATGACTGCATAGTCGACGCGGCCGATCTCGGTCACCGGCACCCCGATATTCCCGGCGAGGGCTACTTTCCGGCCGAGCCGGGTCAAAATGTGCGCGATCAGCGATGCCGTCGTGCTCTTGCCTTTTGTTCCGGTGACCGTGATCGTCGTGATCTCCGGCTCTTCAGCGAACCACAGATTCAGCAACGAGGTTATTTCCAGACCGTTTTTACGGGCGGATTGGAGGGCGTCGCGATAGAGACTGACACCCGGCGATTTGACGACCACGTCGATCTCTTCGAGCGCATTGGCGATTTGGTGTGCGCCAAAGGCGCGTGCGACATTGCCGCCATACCCGTCCGGGATGCGGGCATTGGCGGCATCATCCAACAGGACCAGCGGTAATGTCGGGTGATGCCTTCGCAGAAACCCGATGGCCGCTCGCCCTTCGCGACCGAGCCCCCAGATTGCGACGCGTCGCGAACCGAGCTCAGCCACACGCATCAAGCATGGCCATATATGCGTCAGGAACCCGGTGAGGGTGCTTGACCTCGAACAGTGCGCTGTAGTCGGCTGGACTTTGCTGCCGCAGCCCGGCAAAAGCACTGTGCAGCTGCCGCACCACGGTATCGTCCCGCCAATCCGCATGACTGCCGAGGTAAGACATCACGGCCGCGCTCTCGGCGACTTCGCCGACGCATTCGAACGGCTTGTGTTCTTGCAGGCCGCACAGTTGGGCAAATCCGTCCCCCTGGGTTTCGTCGTTCAGGAGATTGCGGCCGAATATGCCGATCAGCTCCGCTTTTGCGATGAACGGGGAGAGGGCAAGAAAGACGAACCGGCATTTCGGGCAATCACAGCACCATTCCCTTCCGCGCGCAGCGCGCGATTGTCGGAAGGCCGTATTGCAGCTGCGGAAAATCGGAAAATATTTTGGATATTTCGAGAAGCGCCGGGCGATCTCAATCTCCGACAACGGCCGCAGCAATGAAAAGTATGCGATGCTCGGCGATATGTAATTTTTCAAGTATTCAGAGAAATCCTTCTCGAACTCGAACGACTTGCTGAACTGATGGTTGATCTCGCTGCTGTCGATGAGCAGATTTGGTGCGCTCGCCGAATGCTCGTTCGACATGGCGATTGCGTCGCAGCCGGACATCACCGCGCCGGCCAGGGCGATCGCGCTCAAGACCCCGGTAATTGGGACGTGGCCGTTGAGGGCGCCCGCGTCGTTGAGCTCGAAGAGACCGCTGTCCAGCCGGCGCTGAACCCTGATGAACGGCAGCCCGGCGGCCGCGATGCAGTCGCGGATCGGTTCGGCGTCACCCAACGAAAACAAGATCAGCGGTTCGCCGCTGCGTTTGAGGCATTCGAACGTCACGATCGAGTCTTTCCCGCCGCCCACCGGCACGCAGATTCGTCGCTGCAGGTCGAGCGCTATCGGTGCGGCCCGAGCAGGCGCAGACCACCTGATCTCGAAATGCCCTCTCAGCGAGACTCGGTTCCTGAAGGCGAATTCGGCCAAGCCTTTTTCATAGAACTTCTGCAGAAACTCGGCGGTCGTTCGATCTAGCCCAAAAGCCTCGCAAGTCAAGGTCTTTGGAATGAAAGCCTTATAGTAGCTTACTCCCGACATCAAAAATATCAAACGGAAGATACGGTCGAGGACCTCCCTCGCTTCCGAAGAAAGCTGTTGCGGCCGGAAATCGAAAATCAGCTTTTCTTCGAATCGCGGACCACCGCCAAACCGATATCGCAGTGATAGGGTCGATATCGCGGGGTCGTAGTCATACTTTTCGAATACGAACTCCTTATAATCCATGCCCTTGCTCGACCGACGTACGGATCATTCGTAATATGCGGTGGTGCGTGGCGATGTCGAGATTGTCTACGGTCGCGGCGCGCAAGCGCGATACGCCGTCGACCGCCGGGCCGTGCTCGATCATCGCGTCGAGCACCGCGCGGTCGAGCGTCTCGTCGAGGCAGGCGAGCATTCTCGCCCGCCAATCCTCGCGTAGCACGGCAAGCGCGCCGATCAGGGCGTAGGCCCCCCAGTTGGAGACGCCGGCCACGATCAGGTGCCGCGCCGGCGTGACGCACGCGATCATCTCTCCGTGCGCGACATGGCGAGCGATCAACGAGCGGGATAAGGCTCCCATCCCGATCTCGTTGCCGCCATCACCGATCGCAATTGTTTCCCACGGGCCGGCCGTGAACAGGTCATCGAGCGGCGCCGTGTACGAGCCGATGTCCTGACCTAGCATATTGCGCGGCGCGCCGCCGGCGCTGCGTCCGCAGCGCTCGATCGCAATCGCGTGGGTGATCCCCGCCCTGCGCCACGTTTCGATCAAAGGGGCGAGCGGGGCACCTATGGCGATGGCGTCGATAGGCATATCCGGGATCCCGGCGCCGGCGAGCGAGGCCGCGCAGGTGTTGCGGCAGGGCTCGTCCGTGGCGAGCCGGCACGGTATGCCGACGCCTTCGAGCGCTCTTGCGAGCAAGGCCGTGCCCAGCGGGCCGTCGGTCTCCGCCGCCGGCGGGGAACCCTGCGGAACATAAAAACCGGTGATCAGTCCGACCCTGACCGACCGCGCCGCCGCCAACGCCGAAGCAGCGCCCCACAGCGCGCCTCGGGCGGCATCGAACAACGCCGTGATATTGCGCCCGACATCGACGTGGACCAGGCGCTCGATCCGGTCGACGAGCGCGTGCGGGTCGGGCTGGCCGGCCATCGACGACGGTCGCCTAAAGGCTCGCCAGCTTGGTGTTTCGCAGATCGGTGATCAACATGCACCCCGGCGCGTGAGTGATGCAGAACTCGGGCCGGACCTCGGCGATCACCGCTTGCGGGGTGACGCCGCACGCCCAGAACACCGGCAGCTCGTCGCTCTCGATCGGGACTGCGTCGCCGTAATCGGGCTTGGCGAGATCCCCAATGCCGATGGCTTCCGGCAGCCCGATATGCACCGGCGCACCGTGCACCGAGGGGAAGCGCGAGGTGATCTGGATCGCGCGGATCGCGTCCTTCGGTTTGAGCGGCCGCATCGAGACGACGAGCGGCCCCGCGAACGGCCCCGCCGGCGCACATGGGATATTGGTGCGATACATCGGGACATTCGACCCGCAAGTCATGTGACGCAATTCGATTCCGTCCTCGACCAGCGCTTCCTCGAACGAAAACGAACAGCCGAGCGCAAAGCTGACGAAGTCGTCGCGCCAAACATCATGCAGATCGAGCGGCTCCGCGGCGAGCTCGCCGAGGCGCCACACGCGATACCGCGGCAGATCGCTGCGGATGTCGAGATCTTCGCCCAAACCCGGCAAGCGCGGGTCGCCGGGCTCGGACACGGCGAGCACTGGGCAGGGCTTCGGATTCGCCTGGGCAAAGCGCAGGAAGTCATGGGCCAGCGCCTTTGGTAGAACCACCAGATTGGCCTGGACGTTGCCGGGCGCCAATCCCGCTGTTGCACCGGAGAAGTCACCCGCCCGAATCCGCAACCGTTCGCGCGAGCCGGCTGCGACACCTCGCTCAACCGTTTCGTCCATCACACCACCCGTATATCCGATTGAAATATGTTACCACGAGTGGGAGCGGCAGTCCTTCATCAGCCGTGTATCCTGCAACCGGGTACCGGGAGCTGCACTTTTGAGTGTTCTCTACCTCGCGACGGCGATTGTCTTGGAAATTTGCGGGACAACATCGCTGAAGCTCTCCCAGGGATTTACCCGCATCGGCCCCACAAGCGCAGTCGTCGTCTGTTACGCGGCGAGCTTCGCGCTGTTGTCGCTCGCCCTGCGCGGGATCGATTTGTCGATCGCTTACGCTGTCTGGTCCGGTGTCGGCACGGCGATCGTGGCCGCGATCGGGATCGTCTGGTTCGGTGAACCGGCCGGAGGCTGGAAGCTTTTGTCTCTGGCGCTGATCGTGCTGGGCGTTGCCGGGCTCCATCTGTCCGGGCGCCCCGCGTGACCCGTTCAGCCGGCGAGGACCGCAGCACAGCCGAGGAAAGCCGGCAGCGGGTGCGTGACGACATAGGTCGGGATCGCGGCGAGGTATTGGCCGAACCGGCCCATGGCTTCGAAGCGCACGCGAAAGGGCGATTCGGCGAACCGTTGACCGAGCCGCGGCACGATCCCGCCGCCGATGTACATTCCGCCACGGGCGCCGAGGGTGAGCGCCAAGTTGCCTGCGATCGTTCCGAGCATCGCGCAGAACAGCGCCGTCGCCTCGGCACATAGCGGATCGTCGGCGCCGGTTTCGGGATCGGTGATCTGCGCCGCCGTGTAGCCCCGGGACGGTACCCCGTCGAGCGCCGCCAAGATATTGTAGAGATTGACCAGCCCCGGGCCCGAGAGCACGCGCTCGGCCGACACGTGATCGAAATGCCGGCGCATGCGGTCGAGCACGGCGCTCTCACGGTCGGTGGCGGGCGCCATCGTCGCATGCCCGCCTTCGCCGGCGAGCGCGATCCACCCCGTCCCGGCCGGGATCAGACCGGAGACGCCGAGCCCTGATCCAGGGCCGAGCACGCCCAGCGGCGCGGCTGCCGCGGGAGCACCGCCTCCAACCTGCAGCCGGTGTTCCGGCATGAGGTGCGGCAGCGCCAGCGCCAGCGCGGTAAAATCGTTGATCACCTCGAGGCGGTCCAAGCCGAGTTGCGACTTCAGCGCCGAGATCGAAAAGCTCCAGGGATGATTGGTCATCGCCACATGGTCGCCGGTGATCGCCGAGGCGATAGCGATCGCCCCCTGCCGCGGCGTCGGCAATACTCCCCGTTCGCCGAGATAGGCGGTGATCGCGTCGACGATCGTCGGATGATCAGCCACGGCGAGCGTACGCGTGTCTAGGACCTCACGTTCCGGTGAGACCAGGCCGAAACGGGCGTTGGTGGCGCCGACATCGCCGACGAGCCAGGTCTCGTTGAGGGTGCCGCGCGATGTCACGAGCCTGCACTTCTGGTGAAGACAGCGCCGCCGATACGGTTCACCGTCAACCCGCCGTCAATTGTGCGTCGCACATCCCGTCCTTGTCGAGTGTGCCCTAAGCTCCTGATCTCGCCACGAAACCTCAGCATTGCCAACACGTTTGCAAAAAGCGGCTTGACATTTCGTCGGTATGCTCTAAATTGTGCAGTGCGGTAACGATCACCGGTTGTGGTCCTACCGTACGTCTTCTAGGCGTTTCCTCCCTAAACTTGGGCCGCGCTTCGGTGTGGCCCAATTTTTTTTCTGCGCCCTTCATCGAAATCGCGGTCCTCAGCCAGGCAAGCGATCGGATCGAGCTCGGGCAAGATATTGATCTCACGGTAGATCGGCGCAAAATCCGGCCGGGTGGCGTCGAACAACTCCCGGAAATCGTCGATGACGAAATAGATCTCCTGGAAATCGTCGATCCGATAGCGCGTTCGCATGATCCGGCGCAAATCGAACCGCAGCCGGCGAGGCCGCGGGTCGTCGAGTGCGTAGACCGATTCGCCGGCGGAGGACAGAATGCCGGAGCCGTAAATGCGCAGACCCTCCTCCGTCGCGATCAGTCCGAACTCGACGGTGTACCAATAGAGCCGGGCCAGGTGCGGCAAATGCCCGAGCCGGAGCGCCTTTAGCCCGCCTTCGCCATAGGCTTGCAGGTAGTCGGCGAAGACCGGGTTCATCAGCAGCGGCACATGGCCGCAGATGTCGTGGAACACATCCGGTTGCTGGAGATAGTCGAGCTGGTCGCGGCGGCGGATGAAACAGGTCGACGGGAAGCGGCGGCGCGCGAGGTGGGCGAAAAACACGTCGTCGGGGACGAGGCCGGGCACCGCGACGATGCGCCACCCGGTGGCGTGATCCAGAACCTCGCTCAAGCCTCGGAAGTCGGGGATGCCGTCCGCGGCCACGCCGAGCATACCTAGCCCTTCGAGATATTCGCGGCAGGCGCGCCCGACCAACAGCCGCTGCTGCCGTTCGAAGAGTAATCGCCAGATCGCGTGCTCCTCTTGGCTGTAACCTTGCCAGTTCTGCTCGATGGTAAAATTCGACCGGACCGCGGTCATCGACCTCTCCGAAACTGCACCTCCCTCCAAGTGTGACTGCGGGGTCGGTGCGTCAATCGGTCGCCCTGCGGCTAGTGCTCAGACTCATTCAGACGATTCGATGCCGCGTTTCCCTCCTTCGTCTTCCCGGCGAAGGCCGGGACCCATTTCGGCCCTGGGCACCGGCCGGAGCATGTCCTCGGGGCGGCCACAGGCCGGAGCCGTGGGCCGGTGTGACAGAGTTCTCTTCGTGGAGCATTGGTAGACCGTCGACGAATGAATCGTGTGAATGGGTCCTACCACTAGGCCGATGTTTCGACCGGCTCTGCCAGGCACTCCTGCGCGACCCGGCCCAGTCGCTCGACGAGCTCTGCCAGGTCTTGAACCAGTCGGGCGAAGTGGGGCTTCCGATGGTAGCTGCATTCATGCATGTAGAGCGCCCGGTTGATTTCGATTTGCAA
>DATEQL010000027.1:0-7428 GCA_035272665.1 Allostellaceae bacterium | reverse complement strand
GCCCAAGGTGGCGCCGCCCATCGCCTTGACGACGTTCCCCGAAAAGCTCGGATGGAGATCGCCGAAAAAGCTGACCGCGCGGCCGTCGGGGCGAAGGCTCGTCAGCACCCGCACCGCGCTGGGCTTGGCCACCCGCTCCGGGGTCACCGGGTTGCCCTCTTCGTCGATTGCCCGGAAATGGCGCCCGTCGATGGCGATGTTGGCCGGGTCCTCGCGACCGAGCACGGTGTTGGGCTGGGTTCCTGCCGCGACCAGGATCGTGCGCGCCGGTAGCACCACCTGCTGCGGCGCCTGATCCGGCTCGGGTACGGGCCGGGCCAGCCGCAGCGCCGCCGCCTGGCCGAAAAGATCGACCTCGACCTCGACCGGGGTCAGCGATTCGGCGAAGCGGATGCCTTCCTCCATTGCCTTTGCTACTTCCTCGTGGTTGAGGGTATAGCTCGGCGAGTCGACGAGGCGCCGGCGGTAGGCGATCGTCACCCCACCCCAATTGTCGAGCAGATGAGCCAGTCGCGGCAGGCGGCCCTCACGGCGAGCGTACTCGCGCTCGGCGCGGAGTGCGCGGGCATGAGCGATGAACTCGATCGCGACCTCGCGCTCTGCGCCATTCCATTCCGTCCGCACCGCCTCCTCGCCGCGCTCGGCGACGAGGATCTCGTAGCGCGACAGAAACTTCTCGACCTGGAGCGGGTAGTAGGCGAGCGACTCGGTCGCGGTGTCGATCGCGGTCAGACCGCCGCCGATCACCACGACCGGCAGCCGCACGGTCAGATTGGCGATGCTGGCAGTCTTGGCGGCCCCGGTCAGCTGCAATGCCATCAGAAAATCCGAGGCCATCCGCACCCCCGGGGCGAGACCGTTCGGGATTGGGATCACGGTCGGGCGGCCGGCCCCGGCGCACAACGCCACGTGGTCGAAGCCCAGCTCGAAGGCGCGGTCGATCGTGATCGTGCCGCCGAAGCGAACGCCGCCATACATCGCGAAGCTCGCTCGGCGCTCGAGCAATAGCCGCACGATCTTTAGGAAATTCTTGTCCCAGCGGACGGTGATGCCGTACTCGGCCACCCCGCCGAAACCCGCCATCACCCGGTCGTCGAGCCCTTCGACGAGGCTCGCGACATCGCGGATCGGCCGAAAAGGTTGCCGTCCGCCCTCGAGCGTGACGCCGGAGAGCTCGGCCGGCAATGGTTCGATCTTCAGCCCATCGATCGCGGTGACGAAATGCCCGTCATTTAAGAGATGGTGCGCGAGCGTAAAACCGGCGGGGCCGAGGCCGACGACGAGTACCTTGTGGCCGGTCACGGGCTTCGGCAATGGTCGCCGGATGTTGAGCGGGTTCCAGCGGGTCAAGAGCGAGTAGATCTCGAAACCCCAGGGCAGCCCCAGCACGTCCTTCAAGGTGCGGGTCTCGATCTGCGGGATGTCGACCGGGTCCTGCCGCTGATAGATGCAGGCCTTCATGCAGTCGTTGCAGATGCGATGCCCGGTCGCCGCACATAGCGGGTTATCCACAGTGATGATAGCGAGGGCGCCGAGGCTGTTGCCGCGCGCCTTCACCAAATTCATTTCGGATATTTTCTCCTCGAGCGGGCAGCCGGCGAGGGTGACGCCGAAGACGGTCTTCTTGAATGAGCCGTCCTTTTCGCGCAGCCCCTTGGCACAGCTGTCCTTGCCCTGGTTGTGGCACCAAATGCAGTAATTGGCCTGGTCGAGCGCGCCGGTCAGATCGGTCCCGGCATCGGTCAGCGCAAACCCCTCGCGGCGCCGCCAGTCCTCCTCCGGCCGTCGCAGCATCGAGACACCGTTGCGCACTACCGTCTCGACCGGGACCAGATGCTGCATGTCGAGCCGATGCGGCACCTTGAACAGAACCCCGCGGCGGTGCTTGCGGCGGCCCGATTCCGACAGTGTCGCCCAGGCGGCATAGAGCTGCGCCGTCGCTAGCGGTGCATCATTGGCGGCCTCGTCGGCGAGCCAATTCGTGACATGCTCGGCATAGCGCCGCTCCCAGTCGACGATCGTGATTGTCGCGTCGGGCGCCGCCCCCATCAGCCGGTCGAGCTCGCCGGCGAGTCTCGGCCCGTCGAGCTCCGTGGCATCGGCTTCTTTGACCCCTTTTACCGCGCGGCGCTGAACAAAGAGCCGCTTGACCGAGTAGAGCGGCGCGAGCTCATGGTGACGCGCCTGTAGTGCTCGAACCTCGGCATCGATACCGAACAGCTCACCGATAAAATCCTCGAGATGGGGTGCGAGATCGACGAGGAGGTCTGAATGGGTCTGATGCTCGATCGCGTCCGGGGCGCTTCGCGCCGCCATCAGCCGGTCGTGCAGCGTGACATCGCTCGCGGCCAGATGGGCGACGAACGCCCGATCGACACGCACGAGACCAGCGCGATCGTAAAGATCGGCTACAGAAAGCCCGTGCGCGAGGACAAGATCGGTCATGTTTGGTTGTTACGCGAAAGTGAAATCGGGAGCCAACGGCAAATCGCCACGACGGGGTTGCGTCGCTTTTGCACCTGCACAATAGATGGCCCGCTCCCGGCCGAATAATAGCCGGCGGCGTCGACCCATCGTGGAGCGGGGGCATGTCCGAGGACGCATTCGACTACGATCTTCTGGTGATCGGTTCGGGCCCAGCCGGACAGCGTGCCGCGATCCAGGGTGCGAAGCTCGACAAGAAAGTCGCGGTCGTCGAAAGAAAGACGGTGCTCGGCGGATGCAGCGTCAATCTCGGCACGATTCCGTCCAAGACCCTACGCGAGGCAGCGCTCGATCTTTGCGGGTACCGCTCGCGGGAATTCTACGGCGCTTCCTACACCGTGAAGCAGCACATCACGATGCAGGATCTGCTGTTCCGTACCAACCGGGTGATCCAGCACGAAATCGACGTCACCCGCCATCAGCTGATGCGCAACGATGTCGAGCTCATCGCGGCGACCGCTTCTTTCGTTGCGCCGGATACCGTTCGGCTCGACTACGTCGACGGCGCCAGCTCGCGCACCGTCAAGGTACGGAAGATCATCATCGCCGCCGGCGCGGAGACCACCCGCGATCCGCATATCCCGTTCGACGGCGAAAAAATCTTCACCAGCGACGACGTCCTTGATCTCGATCGGCTGCCGAGGACGTTGGCTGTTGTCGGCGCCGGCGTGATCGGCTGCGAATACGCCAGCATCTTTGCCGCTCTCGGCGTTCGGGTAACCCTGATCGACAAACGCGACAGGCTCATGCCCTTTGTCGACCGGGAAATCGGCGACGAGTTCTGCCACCACCTCCGCGAAAACCGGGCCACGCTACGGCTCAACGAGAGCGTCGACAAATTGGAGATCATCGAGGACGAGCACGGCGCGCGCGTCAGGATTCATCTCCACAGCGGCAAGACGATCATTGCCGAGAAGGCGCTCTATTCGGTCGGCCGCACCGGTGCGGCGAGCAAGCTCAATCTGGCGGAAGCCGGCCTAGCGCCCGACAGTCGCGGCCGACTGGTGGTCGACGAGTACTATCGAACCACGGTGTCCCACATTTATGCGGTCGGCGACATGATCGGCTTCCCGGCATTGGCCTCGACCTCGATGGAACAGGGCCGGCTCGCGGTCTGCCACGCCTTCGGGGTCAAAGCGCAAAGCGTTCCCGAGCGGTTTCCCTACGGCATCTACGCGGTCCCGGAAATCTCGATGGTCGGCAAGAACGAAGAGGAGCTGACCGAGGCCGCCACTCCCTACGAGGTCGGCAAGGCCCGCTACAAGGAGATCGCCCGCGGTCAGATCCTCGGGGACGTCACCGGGCTCTTAAAACTGATATTTCACTGCGAGACCCGCCAGCTGCTCGGCGTCCACATCATCGGCGAGGGGGCGAGCGAGCTGATCCACATCGGTCAGGCGGTGCTGTCGTTCGGTGGGACGATCGACTACTTCATCGAGACCGTATTCAATTATCCGACCTTGGCGGAATGCTATAAGGTTGCGGCGTTCGACGGCATCAACCGGCTCGGCATCTTTGAACCGGATCAATCCGAAATCCCGTAAGCGGGCTGACCGATCGGGTGCCGCGCTGACGCGAGCCGGCAACGCCGGCACATCCAAGAGGAATCCTGCTGATCTGATGAGCGGCAAAAGCCCGACTCACTAACTAGAGGCGAGCCAAGCCGCCAGGTAGATTGCGGTGATCATCTGCTTCACCGCCAGGCCGAGGCTCACCACCATCATAACGCCGATCAGCAGCGTGAACCCCAGCAGCCGCGCGTCCGAGGAAGGCCGAAACAAGATCAACATCGACAGTGTCGCGGCAGAGCCGAGAAGCGGGACCGCTTGATACCATGGCATCGTGAAGGTCCTTTTCCCGATACGATCACCGAAAGAGATTAAGAATTCCTTCCGCTGGGGTTCTGTCTTGCGGCATCGGGGGCGCCTACCTCGCGTGAGCGGGCAGACGCCGGTCCTGAAAAAAGGCGCGCAACAACGCGCCGGCGCGGGCTTCCTCGATGCCGCCATAGATCTCCGGCCGGTGATGCGTGGTCGGCTGGTCGAACAGGCGAGGGCCGTGCTCGACTGCGCCCCCTTTGGGATCATAGGCGCCGAAATAGAGCCGGCGCAGGCGGGCGAGACCGATCGCCGCGGTGCACATCGCGCATGGCTCGAGGGTGACGTAAAGATCGCACTCAGCGAGGTACTTGGTACCGAGCCGCAGAATGCCGGCGCGCAGCACCAGCATCTCGGCATGTGCCGTCGGATCGCGCTCGGTCTCGACCCGATTGCCGGCGGCAGCGAGCAAGCCGCCCTCGCGATCGACCAGCACGGCGCCGACCGGCACCTCCCCGCGCGCCGCCGCCGCCTCGGCTTCGGCGAGTGCCAGCGCCATCGGCGATGGATCCTTGATCATCCTTCGTGCCAGCGTCGGATCGGCTCGGGGATACCGATCGGCCGGCGCGTCGACAGGCGCATGAAAAGTCCCTGCTGCTCCGCCTCGGCATGGAGCGCGCCGCCGACGGTGAATTCGGCAGCGAGCCGCCAGCGAACCCGGCTGAGCCCCGCGACCCGCACGCGCCCGACCAGCCGGTCGGCGATCGTCACCGGCCGGCGATAGCTGATCCGCGTCGCGAGCAGGATCGGCGCGACATCCTCGGCGAGCGCCTGGATCAAGGGGTAGGCCTGATCCAAAAGTGCCAGACGAAGATCCTCGAGCCAGCGGACGAAGACGATATTGCTGACGATGCCCGCAAAGTCTATGTCGTAGGTCCGTATCGGGAGCGGCTGCTCGTAGAATTCGCTCATTGTCTCTCCGATTTTGACGGACCCCAGCATGGCACAGCCGGTCATCGGCCTCACCCTGGATCACGAGCCGCCCGGCGGCTATTCGAAATTTCCGTGGTATGCGATCCGCGAAAACTACTGCAATGCGGTTCGCCGGGCCGGCGGGTTGCCGATCCTGCTGCCGCACGACCCTGACGCCGCCGCGGCCTACCTCGACCGGATCGACGGGCTCGTCGTGACCGGCGGCGGGTTCGACGTCGACCCCGCGCTATTCGGCGCGGCGACCCGCCACCCGAGTGTGACCACCAAGGACCGGCGCACCGCCTTCGAGTTCGCCGCCACGAAGGGCGCGCTTGCCGGAGGGATGCCGGTGCTCGGGATCTGTGGCGGCCAGCAGCTATTGAACGTTGTGCTCGGCGGCACCTTGATCCAGCACATCCCGGACGAGGTCCCGAATTGTGTGGCCCATCGCCAGCCGAACCCGCGCGATGAGCCGGGGCACACCGTCCAGGTGATCGCAGGCACCCTCCTCCACCGTATCACCGGAGCCTCGAGCCTCGCCGTCAACAGCGCCCATCACCAGGCGGTCAAGGAGGCTGGGCCCGGCCTCGTCATCGATGCCGTCGCCGAGGACGGCGTCGTCGAGGGCATCGAAGACCCGCGCCACCGCTTTTGCCTCGGCATCCAGTGGCACCCGGAATTCGAGATCAACGAAGCCGATCGCCGGATCTTCCGGGCCTTTGTCGAAGCCGCCCTCGGGTGAGCGAGGCTGCGGCAGCCCCGGAGCGCATCGCCAAATTGCTGGCGCGTGTCGGGCTGTGCTCGCGCCGCGACGCCGAGCGCTGGATCGCCGCCGGGCGGGTCTCGGTCGATGGCCAGGTGCTGACCACCCCGGCGGTGACCATCACCGCGGCGAACGACGTGCGCGTCGATGGAGCGCCGCTGCCGACCCCCGAGCGGGCGCGCCTGTGGCGCTATCACAAGCCCGCCGGGCTGGTCACGACGCATCGCGACGAGAAGGGCCGGCCGACCGTCTTCGATGCGCTGCCGAAGGAGCTGCCGCGGGTGATTTCGGTAGGCCGCCTCGATCTCAGTTCCGAGGGCTTGCTGCTGTTGACCAATGACGGCGCGCTCGCCCGGCGTCTCGAACTGCCGGCGACGGGGTGGCTGCGGCGCTACAAGGTGCGGGTGCATGGCGAGGTCGATCCCGACCGCCTCGCCGCGCTCGAAAAAGGCATCACGATCGACGGCGTGGCCTATGGCCCGATCCGCGCCAGCCTCGAGCGCCGGCAGAGCAGCAACGCCTGGATCGCGCTAGCCTTGCGCGAGGGCAAGAACCGCGAGGTTCGCCGCGTGCTCGAGCATCTGGGGCTTCCCGTGACGCGGCTGATCCGGCTCTCCTTCGGACCGTTCCAGCTCGGCAATCTGGCGCGCGGCGAGGTCGCCGAGGTGCCGAAGAAGGTGCTCGCCGAGCAGCTCGGAAAACCTGGTCCCGCGCATGCGGATCGTCGGCGGTAGACATCGCGGCCGGCGCCTCCTCGCTCCGCCCGGCGACACGGTCAGGCCGACCAGCGACCGCGCCCGTGAGGCGCTGTTCAACATCCTCTCGCACGGGCGCCTCGCCGCCGACGGCATCCCGTTCGCCGGCGCGGCGGTGCTCGACGCCTTCGCCGGGACCGGCGCGCTCGGCCTCGAAGCCTTGTCGCGCGGTGCGGCCGAAGCGGTCTTCTTCGAACAGGACCCCGAGGCCCTCGCAATCCTGCGCAAGAATGCCCTGTCGTTGGGCGAGAGCGACCGCGCCCAGATCTTGCCTTACGACGCGGCCCGTCCGCCGCACGCGGGGTCGCGATGCGCGGTGGCGTTTCTCGACCCGCCCTACCGAAGCGGGCTCGCCGCCCCGGCGCTGGAGGCGATCGCGGCTGCCGACTGGCTCACCCCGAATGCGCTCGCCATTGTCGAACTCGGCGCCCGGGAGGAATTCGAGCCGCCTGCCGGGTTTACCCTCCTCGACGAACGCCGCTACGGCGCGGCACGGCTCCTCTTCCTGCGCCGCGCTGGTGGTTCGGCGGGCAAAAAACAACGAAAATCGCGATCCGCCGCCTCGTTCGGGCCCCTTGGGTCGCCGGAATAACAAACTCGGTCGATGGCTTAGACGTCAAATTGCCGCCTAACGCAT
>DATEQL010000026.1:0-25574 GCA_035272665.1 Allostellaceae bacterium | reverse complement strand
TTCCGCGCGCGTGATCTTATCCTCGATTTCAGCCAGCCGGCCTTCGATGAAGCTTTGCCGGTCGCGGGCGGAGTGATATTCGGCATTCTCCGCTAAATCTCCATGGTCTCGAGCCTCGGCGATGGCGCGGATAATCGCCGGCCGGTCGACGGTTTTCAGGTGCTTCAGCTCCTCCCGGAGCCGATTGTAGCCATCGGCCGTCATCGGGATCTTGTTCATCGAAAGGGGGTTCGCATCCTACTGTCGAATACCGCGGGAAGGGTTGCCGCGGCGGCAATCAAAAGTATGACTGTAGCGGCGCGACTTCAAGGCTGCCGGCGCGCAGCGCCCCGATCGCCTGCACTGCCGCCCGGGCGCCGGCGACCGTTGTGTAATAGGGGATGCCGTTGGTCAGCGCGGTCCGTCTCAGACTGAAGCTGTCGGCGATCGCTTGCGCTCCCTCGGTCGTGTTGAAGACCAGCTGGACTTCTCCGCTCAACATCAAGTCGACGACATGCGGACGCCCCTCGCTTACTTTGTTGATTCGCGCCACAGGAAGGCCCGCGTCGGCCAAGGTGCGAGCGGTGCCGTCGGTGGCAACTAGCGCAAAGCCCATTTCGACAAGCTGGCGGCACGGCTCGACGAGCGCCCTCTTGTCTTGATCGCGCACCGAGACGAAGACGTCGCCTTCGAAGGGCAGGTTGGTGCCGCTGCCAAGCTGCGACTTCGCGAAGGCGCGCCCGAAATCCGTGTCGAGCCCCATGACCTCGCCGGTCGATTTCATCTCCGGACCGAGGATCAAATCGACCCCGGGAAAGCGTGCAAACGGGAAGACGGACTCCTTGACCGCGACATGGCCGCCACTGCGCGGACGCCCTTGGCCGATGTGGGGGATGCGCTGGCCGAGCCGCTCACCCGCCATGATCCGCGCGGCGATCTTGGCGATCGGGACGCCGATCGCCTTGGCGACAAACGGAACCGTCCGCGAGGCGCGCGGATTGACCTCCAGCACGTAGATTTCGTCATCTTTGACCGCGAATTGAACATTCATCAGCCCAACCACGTCGAGCGCCCGGGCAAGTGCGACGGTCTGCCGCTCGATCTCGACGATGGTGTCGCTCGCGAGGCTGTAGGGCGGCAGCGAACATGCGCTGTCGCCCGAATGGATCCCGGCCTCCTCGATATGTTCCATGATCCCGGCGACCTCGACTGTCGATCCGTCGGAGACGGCGTCGACATCGACCTCGATTGCGTTCTGCAGATAGCGGTCGATCAGCACCGGGGTCGCGCCCGACACACCCACTGCATAGCGCATGTAACGCTCAAGCGCGGCGCCGTCGTGGACGATCTCCATCGCCCGCCCGCCAAGAACATAGGACGGGCGGATCATCACCGGGAAGCCGATGCGCAACGCGATCTCGTTGGCCTCGTTGACGGAACACGCCGTGCCGTTAATCGCCTGGCGCAGCCCGAGGCTCCTGAGAAGACCCTCAAAGCGGCTGCGATCCTCGGCGAGGTCGATCGCGTCGGGCGGGGTCCCGAGGATCGGTATCCGCGCCCGCTCCAGCGCCGCCGCAAGCTTCAGCGGGGTCTGCCCGCCGAACTGCACGATCACGCCGAGCAGGATCCCGCGGCGTTCTTCGACCCGGACGATCTCGATCACGTCCTCGGCGGTCAACGGCTCGAAGTAGAGCCGGTCGGAAGTGTCGTAGTCCGTCGACACGGTTTCCGGGTTGCAGTTGATCATGATCGTCTCGATGCCAGCCTCGCGCAGGCTGTAGGCGGCGTGGACGCAGCAATAATCGAATTCGATACCCTGTCCGATGCGGTTCGGGCCGCCGCCGAGAATGATTATCTTTCGCCGCTCGCTCGGATCAGCCTCGCATTCCGGCAAATCGAACCCGTCCCCCTCATACGAGGAATACAGGTATGGAGTAAGCGAGGGGAACTCGGCCGCGCAAGTGTCGATGCGCTTATAGACCGGCCGCAGATCGTGATCCCGACGGCGCGCCGCTACGGCTTCCTCGTCGAGCCCTGCGAGCTTGCCTAGGCGCGCATCCGAGAAGCCCATCTGCTTGAGCCGCAGAAAAGCGGTGCGATCCTCCGGTACCCCTTCCCGCCGCACTCTCTCCTCGATCTCGACGATCTCGCGGATGCGATCGAGAAACCAGCGCTCGAAGCGGCAGGCAGCGTGGATCTCCGCGGTGGTGAGCCCGTGTCGGTAGGCCTGGGCGATCAGCAGCAGACGATCGGGTGACGGTCTGGCCAGCGCCGCTTTGACCGCGTCCTTGCCGGCGCTCTCGACCCCCTCGATCGTGACTTCGTCGAAGCCGCTCAGACCCGTTTCCAGAGAGCGCAGCGCCTTTTGCACCGATTCGGCAAAGCTGCGCCCGATCGCCATGACCTCGCCGACCGATTTCATCGAGGTCGTCAGCAGCGGCTCGGTCCCCGGAAACTTTTCAAACGTAAACCGCGGCATCTTGGTAACGACGTAATCGATCGTGGGCTCGAACGAGGCCGGAGTGGTTTGGGTGATCTCGTTGTCTAGCTCGTCGAGGGTGTAGCCGACGGCGAGCTTGGCGGCGACCTTGGCGATCGGGAAGCCGGTTGCCTTGGAGGCGAGCGCCGAAGAGCGTGAAACCCGCGGGTTCATTTCGATGACGACGAGGCGGCCATCGACTGGGTTGACTGCGAACTGTACGTTCGACCCGCCGGTGTCGACGCCGATCTCGCGCAAAACCGAGATCGCGGCGTTGCGCATCAACTGGTACTCCTTATCGGTCAGGGTCAGTGCCGGCGCGACGCAAACCGAGTCGCCGGTGTGAATCCCCATCGGGTCGATATTCTCGATCGAACAGACGATGATGCAGTTGTCCGCGCGGTCGCGGACCACCTCCATCTCGTATTCCTTCCAGCCGAGGACCGATTCCTCGATCAGCACCTCGTGGGTCGGCGAGACCCGCAGCCCGCCACGAACGATGTCTTCGAATTCCTGCGCGTTGTAGGCGACGCCGCCGCCGGTGCCTCCCAAGGTGAAAGAGGGTCTGATGATTGCCGGCAATCCCACCCCATCGAGCGCCTCGACCGCTTCGTCGACCGAGCGCACCAGCCGGCTCTTCGGCGAGGCGAGGCCGATCTTGTCCATCGCCAAGCGGAAGAGCTGGCGATCCTCGGCCTTGGCGATCGCCTCTTGGGTGGCGCCGATCAGCTCGACACCGTAGCGCTCGAGGATACCCGAGCGGGCGAGCGCCATCGCTATGTTGAGCGCGGTCTGCCCGCCCATCGTCGGCAGCAGCGCCTGCGGCCGCTCGCGGATGATGATCTTCGCGACCATCTCCGGGGTGATCGGCTCGATATAGGTGGCGTCGGCCAGCTCCGGGTCGGTCATGATCGTGGCCGGGTTGGAATTCACCAGCACGATCCGGTACCCTTCGCTCTTCAGAGCCTTGCAGGCCTGGGTCCCGGAATAGTCGAACTCGCAGGCTTGTCCGATGACGATCGGGCCGGCGCCGATGATCAGAATGCTGTCGATGTCCGTGCGCCTAGGCATTCTGGTCCATCAGCCTGGTAAAGCGCTCGAACAGATAATGGCTATCGTGCGGGCCGGGGCTCGCCTCCGGGTGGTATTGGACCGAGAAGACGGGCTTGCCGATCACCCGCAACCCTTCGTTGCTTTTGTCGAAGAGCGAGAGATGGGTTGGCTCGACGTTTTCCGGTAAGCTTTCTGGGTCGACGACAAACCCATGGTTTTGGCTGGTGATCTCTACCTTGCCGGTCTGCAGATCCTTGACCGGGTGATTAGATCCGCGGTGACCGCGCGCCATCTTGTGGGTCCTTCCGCCGAGCGCCAGCGCCAAGAGCTGGTGGCCGAGGCAGATGCCGAAGATCGGCTTGCCTGAACCCAGCAAGTCACGCAGCACCGGCACCGCATAAGCGCCGGTGGCGGCAGGGTCGCCCGGCCCGTTCGACAGAAAAATACCGTCAGGCCTGTGGCGCATGATGTCCTCTGTCGAGGCAGTGGCGGGCACCACGGTCACCCGGCAGGCGTGCCCGGCGAGCATCCGCAAGATGTTGCGTTTGGCGCCGTAATCGACCGCGACCACGTGATAACGTGGGCTATGTTGGAGACCATAGCCATGCTCGCGATCCCAAGCCGTTTCATCCCACTCGTAGGTTTGGCCACAGGTCACATCTTTAGCGAGATCCATCCCTTCGAGACCCGGCCAGGTGCGGGCCCGGGCGTGGAGGGAAGGGATGTCGAACCGCCGCGCGGGATCGTGAGCGATGACGCCATTCGGCGGTCCGGAATCCCGAATGCGCCGTGTCAGCCGCCGCGTGTCGACCCCCGAAATCCCGACGAGCCCGTGCGATCTGAGCCAAGTGTCGAGCGACTGGGTCGCCCGATAGCTCGCCGGCTCGGAGATCGGGGTTCGCAGGACGAGCCCACGCGCCGCCGGAGTCGTGGCTTCGACATCCTCCCGATTCGCGCCGACATTGCCGATGTGGGGAAAAGTGAAGGCAATGATCTGACCGGCATAGGAGGGATCGGTCACGATTTCCTGATATCCGCTGACCGCGGTATTGAAACAGACCTCGCCGACCGCCGTCCCCGCCGCGCCGAGGCCGCGGCCCCAGAATAAAGTGCCGTCGGCGAGGACGAGCGCAGCGTCGCAGTCGGGTGGTCGCGGCATCGGATCGCGCATCGACGGGAAGTCCTGGCAGCAGACCACAGCCTACCGGACGGCACGGGCGCGGCCAGGGGCAGACAGCGGAGCGGCCAAGCATTACCCTCTCGTGCGCGCGGCGTCAACCCAGTGCCGGTCGGAACTTGTCGTTGTTTCAAATACTTAGACAAAGATGTGCAGAATTGCCGCGGAACGCGAAACGCGATAGCCTTTAATCCTTCGATCGGAGGGGGAGCGTGCCGATGTTGCGTCAAGCCTTCACCGACCGGCTCAAACAGGCGCTGAAGGCCAGGGATGCACGGACCGTCTCGACCACTCGCTTGATCTTGGCCGGGCTCAAGGATCGCGACATCGCCGTGCGCGGACAAGGTAATGCTGAGGGCATCTCCGAGGCCGAGATCCAGCGGATGCTGCAAGCGATGATCAAGCAGCGTCGCGAATCGATCGCGCTGTACGAGCAAGGCAACCGTGCCGACCTCGCGCAACAGGAGCGCGAGGAGATCGTGGTGATCGAGAGTTTCCTGCCCCGCCAGTTCGAGGAGAGTGAGATCGAGGCGGTGGTAAAGGTCTTGATCGCCGAGACCAGGGCGACGGGCATCAAGGACATGGGTCGGGTCATGGCGGCGCTTCGAGAGCGCCATGCCGGGGTTATCGATTTCAGCCAGGCGGGCGCGATCGTAAAGCGGCTCCTGAGCTGAGCATTGCCCCATGGCTCCGGCGTTGCGTCAGCATCGAGTGAATTATGTGCGAGTGAAGCAATACCCCAGCGCCTCATTGCCGGAGTCAGCGATCCACACACGTTTCCTAACCGGCCCTTCTCGAACGAGCCCCCGCTGTTTTTGCTGTTTTTACAGAAAATTATCAGCGACAGACCGCTCCTTCGCCGCAGGAATCCTCAACCACCGGCGGCGTAGCGGTCAAAAGAACAGCGGGATAACAGACCATGCCGGGTGGCCCTTCTGTTCGTTGACAAATGCAAAGATCCCGGGGTGCATGGCTGCGCGCGACGGCGAATGGCCACAAAAATGATCGTTGATATTTTGTAAAACGTTGCCAAATTAGCATATATATGAAGATCTGTCAATCAGTAAATGCTGCTTACCCACTATCTAGCCCGGGCGTGGGGGCTCTACGCTCGCGGCGCCTCCCCCGGGGGACAACGAGCAGCCGGAGATGTGTGAATGCCGTAAGCCCGGAGAGGACGGGATAGATGGCCTTTCCGCCCGGTTTTCTCGACGAGTTGCGCAGCCGGGTTTCCCTTGCCGGGCTGGTCGGCCGCAGGGTGAAGCTGGTGCGGCGCGGGCGCGAGTACGCGGGGCTGTGCCCGTTCCACCACGAGAAGACGCCCTCCTTTTATGTCGTCGAGGATAAGTCTTTCTTCCACTGCTTCGGGTGCGGCGCGCATGGCGATGTGATCGGGTTTGTGATGCGTGCCGACAATCTCGACTTCATCGAGGCAATCGAGAAGCTGGCGGCGGAGGCCGGGCTCGCCGTTCCGCGCGCGACACCGCAGGAACGCGAGCGGGCGCAACGGCAAAAGACCCTGATCGAGGCGCTCGCGGCGGCGGCCGCCTTCTACGAAAACCGATTGTGGTCGCCCGCCGGCAGCCGCGCACGCGAATATCTGCAGAGGCGGGGACTTGATCCGGAGACGATCCGGCGGTTTCGCCTGGGCTGGGCCCCGGATGACCGGCAGGCGCTACGGCGCAGCCTCGCGGTCGATTTTCCCGAGCCGCTGCTGATCGAGGCTGGGTTGCTGCGCAATCCCGAAGAGGGCGAGCCGATAGACTATTTCCGCAGCCGTGTGATCTTTCCGATCGGCGATCGCGCGGGGCGAGTCATCGCATTTGGCGGTCGGGTGATCGATGGCGGTCAGCCGAAATATCTGAATTCCCCGGAAAGTCAGCTTTTTGAGAAGGGGCGCGTGCTCTATGGCTGGTCGGCGGCACGTGCTGGTGTTGCGCGCCAAGCCGAATCCGGCGGCTCGGGCGCAATCGTCACTGAAGGCTACATGGACGTCATCGCGCTGCATCGCGCGGGGTTTTCGACCGCGGTGGCGCCGCTAGGAACCGCGCTGACCGAGTTCCAGCTGCGTGAGCTCTGGCGACTGTCACAAGAGCCGATCTTATGCTTCGACGGCGACGCCGCAGGGCAGAATGCTGCGATCCGCGTGTTACGCCGGGCCCTGCCGTTGTTGCTCCCTGGCCAGAGCTTAAGATTTGCGAGCCTGCCTTCGGACCAGGACCCCGATTCGCTGATACGCACAGGGGGGCGCCTCGCCTTCGAAGAGGTCTTGACCGCCGCGCAGCCCATGTCGGAGGTGTTGTGGCGGTACGAGCTCGCGCTCAGACCCACCGATGACGCGAGGGGGGAGACGGACCTCCGAAGACGGGTCGAGGAGGATTGGAAGTCAATCGGGGATCCAACGGTCCGGATCTCGTATCAGCGCTTTCTGCGTACGCAGCTCGATAAAGCGTTTCCCTGGCCGTCGGCACGATCGAAGCGAAGCGTTCTAAAAGGGCGGCGTAACCTGGCCCGCGAGGGGCCGCCGCCGCCGCCACGCTCGCCGCAGCCGCTGCAGTGCGAGATACTGTTCCGCATTCTTCTCCATTTTCCAGCCTTGATCGATGCGGTGGCGGAGGAGTTCGCCTCCATCGACATCCCCGAGACCGAGCTCGACAAACTTCGGCATGAGATTTTAGGGCTCGAAGCCTCACGCCCGGGGCTTGACGCTGGAACGCTGCAACAACACCTTGTCAAAAACGGGTTTGCGACGACGGTGGACGCTCTCCTCTCGCCTTCGGTCGATACAGGTTTTCTTGTCCGATGCCCCGATCCGACCTCCGCCCGCCGGGAATGGACTCATGTGATCAGAATGCTGAGGGGCGGAGAGCGCTCAGCTGTGGCTGAAGTCAGCAACGATCTTGAGCGTGACGTATCGGCGGAGAAGTGGGAGCGGTTTCAAACCGCCAGGGAGCGGGCGCTGCAGGAGGGTCTGATCGGCGGTGAAGACCAGATTTGACCCGCCGCAGTCCTTAACCGGAGAATGTCGGGAACTCCTGTCGAAGGATCGTTTTCTCGCGCTCGGTTGCGGCCGGACGAGGGATACACTCATTGCCTAGGGATGGTGGAATGGCGAGCAAAGCGGCCAACACGGCGGAAGTAACTGAAACCCGCGAGGATGCAGCGGAGGCACCGCTGCTCGACACCCTTGCTGCTGCAATCAAGAAAATGCTGGCCCGCGGCAAGGAGCGGGGATACCTGACCTATGACGAGTTGAACGCCGCCTTGCCGCAGGACCAGGTATCCTCGGAGCAGATCGAGGACACCATGACGATGCTCTCCGAGCTCGGGGTCAATTTGATCGAAAGCGAGGAGAGCGAAGAGCCGGCCGCCGCCGAGGCCGAGGCCGACAACGAGGTTCGCGGCAATCTCGATGACGACGATATCGGCCGCACAGATGATCCCGTTCGCATGTACCTGCGCGAGATGGGTTCGGTCGAGCTGCTGTCGCGCGAAGGGGAGATCGCGATCGCTAAGCGGATCGAGGCTGGCCGCGAGATGATGATCGGCGGCATCTGTGAGAACCCCCTGACGATCCGCGCGATCATCGGTTGGCGCGACGCGCTCAACGACGGGAAAATGCTGCTGCGCGACATAATCGATCTCGACGCCACCTACGGTAGCGGCGGGTTCGAACAGGCGCCGCCCGAGGTCGTCGTTGCCGCGCCATCCGAAGCCGAGCCGCAGCCCGAGGCCGGAAACGGGGAGGACCCGCCGGCCGAGCTCACCGAGATCGAGAGTGAGCTCGCCGTCGAGGAAGCCGAAAGCGAGGAAAGCTCGGTCTCGCTCGCCGCGATGGAAGCGCAATTGAAGCCGAGCGCGCTCGCGACCTTCGATGCGATCGCCGAGATCCACAGGAAGCTGCACAAGCTCCAGGATCAGCGGATTAACGCCTTGCAGAAAGGCGAGGTGCTGCCGCGGGTGACCGAACGCCGCTATGAGAAGCTCAAAGCAGCCGTCATCGAAAACATCAAACGGGTACGCCTGAACAATACGCGCATCGAGCACCTCGTCGAGCAACTCTACGATGTCAATCGCCGGCTCGTCGCCGACGAAGGCAGATTGTTGCGGCTGGCCGAAAATGTCGGGGTAAAGCGCGCGGAATTTCTGCAGCAGTATATCGGCAACGAGCTTGCCGCCGATTGGCTCGACCGTGTCGCAACTGTGCCCGGCCGTGGTTGGGCGAGATTGACCGAAAAGCATGGTGCCGACGTGGCGAAGTTGCGCGCCGCCATCGCGCACATTGCCGCCGAGGCGAAGCTGCCGATTGCTGAGTTTCGCCGGGTCGTGCAAACCGTTCAGCGCGGCGAGCGCGAAGCGGGCCGAGCCAAGAAGGAGATGGTCGAGGCCAATCTGCGGCTCGTCATTTCGATCGCTAAGAAATACACCAACCGAGGGTTGCAATTCCTGGACCTGATCCAGGAGGGCAATATCGGTTTGATGAAAGCGGTCGATAAATTCGAGTATCGCCGCGGATACAAATTCTCGACCTACGCGACTTGGTGGATCCGCCAGGCGATCACCCGCTCGATCGCCGATCAGGCGCGGACGATCCGCATCCCGGTGCACATGATCGAGACGATCAACAAGCTGGTGCGCACCTCACGCCAAATGCTGCACGAGATCGGCCGCGAGCCGACGCCGGAGGAGCTCGCTGAGAAACTCGCGATGCCGCTCGAAAAGGTGCGCAAGGTCTTGAAGATTGCCAAAGAGCCGATCAGTCTCGAGACGCCGATCGGCGACGAGGAGGATTCGCATCTCGGCGACTTCATCGAAGACAAGAACGCGGTCTTGCCACTCGATGCGGCGATCCAAGCCAATCTGCGCGAGACGACGACCCGCGTCTTGGCCTCCCTGACGGCCCGCGAGGAACGCGTGCTGCGCATGCGCTTCGGCATCGGCATGAACACCGATCACACGCTCGAAGAGGTCGGCCAGCAATTTTCGGTCACTCGGGAGCGCATCAGGCAGATCGAGGCAAAGGCGTTGAGGAAACTCAAGCACCCGAGCCGCTCGCGCAAGCTGCGCAGCTTCCTCGACACTTGAGCTCGACGGCCAGAGCCCCTGAGGGCCCGTAGTTCAGCTGGTTAGAACACGCCGCTCATAACGGTGGAGTCGCAGGTTCGAATCCTGCCGGGCCTACTCGCCTCCCAGGCGATCGTGGCGGAGCCGGTCGGCGATGCCATGCTGGATCAAAACCGCGCGAGCTCGTCTTCGAGGGCAGCCAGGCTCGCGAGCGAGTGCGCCGTTGCAAAGCAATCGACGTATGCGAGGGCGACGGCCATAGCGCGCGCCACAGGCGCATACTGCTTCCATCCGAGCAGCGGATTGAGCCAGACCAACCGGCGAGTTCGGGGCTTCAACCGCCCGAGCTCGACCGCCAGCGCCTCTGGCGCATCGGTATCGTAACCGTCACTCATGATGATGACCAAGCTGCGCGATCCGAGTGCTCCCCTTGCATAGCCGTCATTGAAGGCTCTTAGCGATGTCGCGATCTTTGTGCCCCCGCCAAACCCGTCGGCGATCAGCGCCAGCCGCGCCATGGCGCGGATCGCATCCCGCTCGCGCAGTGCATCGGTGATCCGCACGAGGCGGGTGTGGAACAAAAAGGCGTCCGCCCGCAGCCATTGCCCGATCAGACCGCGCACGAAATTGACGAAGTACCGGCTGTAGACCTTCATCGATCCGGAGACATCGAGCAGCACCACCAGCTTTACCCGTCGGTCGGGGCGATGCTTGCACCGCAGCTCCAGCGGCTCGCCGCCGCGCGACAGGTTGCGCCGGATGGTCCGCCGGAGATCGATCGTCTCGCCGTGCCGCGCCGGTGCGCGCCGGACGCCTACACGGCGCAAGCTTCGGGTCCGCGAACCACGCCTCGGGGAACTCATCCCTAGTATCGATCATGTATTTGCCGTAAAACACGCCGAGCTGCAGTAGCCGCCCGGTCTTAATTCCGGTGGAACTCGGGCTGAAAATTGGTCCCCATGGGCTCCGTTAGCTCGTAACGGTAGCCCTTCTGCATTCTGTCATTGATGATGACGATCCTTATAGGCGGTCACGACACCTGCGCGATCTCGCGCACCCGGCTCGATCGGGCGGCGGCGAGGTGGTCTTTGGCCAACACGGTGTAGACCGCGGGCAGCACGAACAGAGTGAACAAGGTCCCAACCGACATGCCCGCTACGACCACGACCCCGATCGAGAAGCGGCTCGCGGCACCCGCCCCGGTCGCGATCAACAACGGCACGAGCCCGACGACCATCGCCGCCGTCGTCATCAAGATCGGCCGCAAACGGACCCGCGCGGCCTGTTCAATCGCGCGCCGGCGGTCGAGGTTTTCGCGCACTTGCAGGACATTGGCGAACTCGACCATCAGAATCCCGTGCTTGCTGATCAGCCCGATCAAGGTGACAAGCCCCACCTGGGTGTAGATGTTCATCGTCGCCAGGCCGAAGAACAGCGGCATCAACGCGCCGCAGATCGACATCGGCACGCTGACCAGGATCACCAGCGGGTCGCGCAGGCTCTCGAACTGCGCCGCCAGCACCAGGAAGATCACGATTAGCGCAAAAATGAAGGTGATCGTCAGCTGATTGCCCTCGCGCACGTATTGACGCGTGTCGGACAGATAGTCGTGACTGAAGCCGGCGGGCAGGTCCTTTGTCTGCTGCTCGAGAAAATTGACCGCTTGGCCTATTGTTACCCCGGGCATCGGCACGGCTTGAAAGGTGGCTGAGTTCAGTTGGTTGTATTGGGTCAGCGCGTTGGGCTGGGTGCTGGTCGTCAGCTCGACGAGATTTGATAGTGGCACCGGCTGACCGGCCGCCGAGGTTACATAGTAGCGCGTCAATGTCTCGGGTGTCAGACGGTCGGCCCGCGGCACCTGCGGGATCACCTCGTAAGATCGGCCACCGAGATTGAAACGGTTGATATAGTTCTCGCCGACCAGCACCGCCAAGGTGTTGCCGATCGATTGCATCGTGACGCCGAGTTGGCTCGCTTTCGAGCGATCGATCTTGACCCCGATCATCGGCTGATTGAAGTCGAGATCGCTGTCGATCACCATGAATAGGCCGCTTTTGCGTGCCGCGGCCTTGATCTGCTGCATTAGCTGGTAGATCTCTTTGAACTCGCCGGGCGAATAAATCACCATCTGAACCGGTAAACCGCCAATGGTCGCGGGCAGCGGCGGCAGGGAGAAAACAAAGGCGTTCAGTCCCTCGACGCCTGCCACCTTTCGCTGCATCAGCGGCTTGAGCTGCTGCGCCGAGCGGCTGCGCTCGCTCCACGGCTTCAGAATGGCACCCGCGATACCCTGGTTCGGACCGAACCGGCCGTTGAGGACAAACCGCAGATCGGTCTCCGGAAACGAAGCGAAGGCCTTGTCGAGCTTGTCGCCATAGGCGTCCGCGTAATCGAGATTGGCATATTGCGGGGCCTTGGTCAGCGCGAAGAGGACACCCTGATCCTCCTCCGGCGCAAGTTCGGCTTTGGTATTCATGTACATGAAAGCGAGGCTGGCAAAGACAGCGGCGGCAAAAAGCGCGGTTACCGGCCGGTAGTCGAGCGAGCGCTCGAGCTTACGCCCGTACCATTCGGCAAGGCGAGAAAAGCCCCGGTCGATCACCCGGGCGAAGCGCCCCTGCGACATCTCGCGCGTCAACAGCAGCGAGCACATCATCGGCGACAACGTCACGGCAACGATGCCGGAGATGATGACCGCCCCGGCCAAAGTAAAAGCGAATTCGCGGAATAGCGCGCCGGTAACCCCGCCGAGAAAGCCGATCGGTGCATAGACCGCGGCAAGGGTGAGGGTCATCGAAATGACCGGGCTGGCGATCTCGCGAGCACCGATCAGGGCCGCCTGTGCCGGGGTGCGGCCCTGTTCGATGTGGCGGTAGACGTTCTCCAGGACGACGATGGCGTCGTCGACGACGAGCCCGATTGCCAGCACCATGGCGAGCAAGGTCAGCAGGTTCACGCTGAAGCCGAGCGCCGCCATGATCGTCCCGGCGCCGATCAGCGACAACGGGATCGTCACGATCGGGATCAACACCGCGCGGAAACTGCCGAGAAACAGAAAGATGACCACGATAACAATGGCGACGGCCTGGGCCAAGGTCGACTTGACCTCGTCGATCGAGGCCTGGATGAACTTGGTCGAATCGTAGGCGACCTCCATCTTGACTGAAGGCGGCAGGTTGCGTTGGATCTCTGGCAACAGTGCGCGAACGCCGGCAACCAGCAACAATGGATTGCCGGTCGGAGTCGCCTGCACACCGATGAATACGGCGTGTTGCCCATTCATCGCCACGCTCGAGGTCCAGCTTTGCGCGGCGAGATCGACGCTGGCGATGTCCTCCATTCGTACGAGGGCGCCATTCTGTGACTTCACCACCATTTTTTTGAATTGCCCGATATCGGCGAGCCCGGTGTCGGCGTTGACGTTGGCGACAGTGAAAAAGCCCTTCGCCTGGCCCGGCGCAGACTGGTAGTTGTTGGCGCGGATCGCCGCTGCAATGTCGTCGGCGGAAATCCCGTGCGCCGCCATTCGCGCCGGGTCGAGCCAGAGCCGCATGGCAAAGGTCTGACCGCCGAGGATGTCGGCCGAGGCCACGCCGTCGACGGTGGCGAGCAGCGGCTGGACCACCCGGGTCAGATAGTCCGAAATTGCTGCGCTCGACAGTTCCGAGCTGGCAAAGCCGAGATACATGACCGCCGTCGTCTGGCCCGTTGCCTTGGTGATAATCGGGTCCTGCGCATCCTTCGGGATCTGGTATTTGACCTGCTGGACCTTGGCCATGACGTCGGTCAATGCCTGGCTCGGGTCGTAGTTTAGCCGGATATAGGCGGTAACGGTGCTGGTCCCCTGGACCGAGGTGGAAGTCAGGTAGTCGATGCCCTCGGCTGTCGCCACGGCCTGCAAGATCGGCGTCGTAATAAAGCCCTGAATGACGTCCGGAGCGGCGCCGGGATAGATTGTCGTTACTGTGATCGTCGTGTTCGACAATTTGGGATATTGCCGGATCGGCAGCGAGGTCATCGCCCTGAGCCCGATCAGCAGGATCAGCAGGCTTACGACCAGGGAGAGAACAGGCCGGCGGATAAAGATGTCGGTGAAGGACATGAATTCCTCCGGGGCGCCGCGGCGGCCCGTCAGTTCGGCGTCGGATGGGCCGGCGGCTGGGGAGCAGGAGAGCCGGTGACTGCGACCTGGACACCGTCCTGGAGCTTGACCTGGCCCGCAGCGACAACGCGCAGCCCCGGCTTCAGCCCGTCGACAATCGCTACCTTGCCGTCCCATCGCGCTCCGGTCTTGACCGGGGTACGAGCAGCTTTGAGGATCGGATCGCCCTTGGCGTCCCTACCGTCCTCGCGGATCACGTAGACGCTGTCGCCGTAGAGCGTGTAGTCGACGGCGGTTTCCGGGAGAACCACCACGTCGGGCTGCGACGGCAACACGACCGCAGCGTTGACGAACATGCCTGGCAGCAGGGAGTTCTCTGGATTTCGCATCGTCGCCTGGACCGTCATCGTCCGCGTATCGGCGCTGACCTGCGGTTCGATGGTCGTGATTTCAGCCGCGAAAATCCGCCCGGGATAGGCGTCAGCGGTGACGTTGACTTGCTGTCCGACCGAGATTTGCGAGCGCATCGGCGACGGCAAGGTGAAATTCACGAAGAGCATCGACAGGTCGGTCAGAGTAACGATCCGCGCGCCGGGCGTGAGGTATTGCCCGACCTCGATTTGGCGTGTGCCGAGCTGGCCGGAGAACGGGGCGCGGATCAGCTTTTGCTCGATCACCGCCTCGGTCTTGATGATCTGAGCCCTGGCTTGGTCGAGCAGGCTCTGTTTCTGGTCGACGGTTTCCCGCGCTTCGTATTGGTGCTTGGCGAGCTCGCTGGAGCGCTGCAGCGTAGTTTCGGCCCAGCGTGCCTGTGCCTCGTAATTAGCGAGGTCGCCGCGATCGGGTGCGTCGTTGAGCTGGACGAGCGGGTCGCCGGCCTTCACGGTGGCACCCGGCTCAAAGAAAATCTTGGTGACGCGTCCGCCGACCTCGGGGTTGATCGTGACCTGATGGACGGCGGTGACCGAGCCGATGCCGGTGGCAAACCGCGGCACTGTCTCGATCTCGACCTCGACCGCACTGATTTGCGCCGGCGGCGGCCTATTGTTGGCGAAATAGGTCGCCATTGCCTGCTGGCGGAAGCCGTTAAACCAGTATAGCCCGTAGAGAACGCCCGCCAGCGCCAGCCCTACGATGGCGAACCAAAGAATCGTCCTCGGCCGACGCATAATTGTGCGTCCGGTGGTGCGGTGCTGGCGCAGAACCGGATCCGCCGTCAGCGCTTCCACGGGCGTGCTGGCCATTCGTTCGCCGTCCATAGGCGTCATCCCTGCTAGGTGGGCGCGAGCACAAACGGGCTGCGTGCACAAGTAGCGAGTGCCGCGGCGATCGCCGCGTCTTTTATCCCGATGCCGCGCAAGATGAACCAGCTCGCCTCTTCGACCAGTGCCGCAAGCGTCCCTTCGTAAACAATCGAGGCTCGACCGGGCAGAAAGACGAACGCGACCATGGTGGCAATGTGATGGCCAAACCAGAAGCGGTTCGCCGTGTCGATTACGTTGGGGGTGAGGTCTCCTGCCGCGGTGGCCGCCTCGATCGATGCCTCAAAAAGCGGGTGGATTCGCTCGAAGATCCTATCGAACAACTCGCGCGCATAATCGCCGTCCTCCAGCAAGCTGTGGAGGACGAGTCGAAGTCGCGTATCGAGCTCGGCCCGGTCGACCTCACCACCAAGCAGGAAGTACCCCACCATGAAATGCGTCATGGTAACTAGTGTTATGGTCGACGGCTGGAGTGTCGCGAGACACTCGAGCGCTGGATGGCCTTCGCACCCGAGCCGCAGGATCTCGTCGTAAAGGTTCTTCTTGCTCGGGAAGTGCCGGAACAAGAGCGCCTCGGAAATGCCGGCTGCCTCGGCGAGCTCTTTCGTGGTGGTACCGGCGAACCCCTTGCGCGCAAAGAGCGGCAACGCCGCCGCGACGATCCCCTTGCGACGTTCGTCGCTGTCCAATCGGGTCATGGCCATGCGCCAGGGGAGTAAGCGCTTACTTACCGCTTGTCAAGCTCGGCGCCCTGGATGATCGTTACCAAGACTGTGCCGGTCGACGTCTATCGCGGAAAGGCCGGGGGCCGCCTACATCGCCAAACGGACGATCGAGGCTGCGCCCCGACATCTTAATCTCGATCCGATCGAAGTGCGGCGGATATATCGGCGGGGCGCCGGCCAGGACGAGCCGCACACCGATGGCCGTCCTGGCTGCCGAAAGGTCAACGCCGGTGATGCGGGCGTGCGCGCGGCGGACGAAGGATCGCCAAGTGAAGCATTCCGGGGAGCTTGATGTCGTCGACATATCGCCCGATTCGAAATCCTCCCGCCTGAGCGGCTGGCCGACATAACGCGTCGACTGCGCTGTATCAGTCGTCAGGGCCTATCCTTGCTGCGGCGGCGACCTCATCGGAAAGACTGAGGGCCGGAGCTTCAGCGCCCGATGAAGACAGGCGCCCGTTTTTCAACGAACGCCTTGGCCGCCTCTCGATGGTCCTCGGTGCGAGCCGCCTGCACCATGTTGACCGCTTCAATGTCGAGGAGCTGGGCCAACCCGCCGCTCTCAGCGCAGTTCATGTTGCGCTTCATCAAGCTAAGCGCGATTTGGGGGCCCTGCGCCAGGGACCGGGCGAGTACCATTGTGGCGTCGCCGAGCTGATCGTCCGGGACGACGCGGTTGACGAGACCGAGCGACAGTGCCTCTTCGGCGTCGACCGGGCGCCCCGTGAAATAGAGCTCGCGCGCTTTGGCCGTGCCGGCGAGCCTCGTCAGGAAAAAGCTCCCACCGAAGTCGCCGGACAGCCCAACCTTGACGAAGGCAGTCACCAGCCTGGCCGAGGCTCCGGCGATCCGCAGATCGCAAGCGAGGGCAAAGGCCAGCCCGGCGCCCGCCGCCGGGCCGTTGATCATGGCGATCGTCGGCTTTGGCAGCTCGTGCAGGATGCGGGATACCTCCATTCGCGAACGGAGGTGTGATGTCGCCTCCGCCGCGCTCCGCTGCTCACCGCCTTCGGCCATGCTCTTGACGTCGCCGCCGGCGCAGAAAGCCCGACCGGCGCCAGTCAGAACGATCACCCGGACGGCAGGGTCGCCGGCGAGCCGCGGCAACCCGCGGAGCAATCCCTCCATAATCGGCGTCGACAGCGCATTCATGCGCTCCGGCCGATTGAAGGTCAGCGTCGCCACGCCGTCTTCGATGGTTTCGATCAGCTCCGGCATGATGTCTCGTCCTTTCCTCTCCGTTTGGCTTGTCTTACGCCGCCAGCAGGGCCTCGAGGCGGCCGCTGATGATCTCCTCCGCGCCTAGCATGATCCTGTCGATCAACTCCTTGCAGGTCGGAATGTCATGGATGAGCCCGACCACCATGCCGCAGCTCCACGCGGCCGCATCCATGACGCCCTCCTGCAGCACGCGGCGGTTCTCCGATCCGGCAACGAGATGGCGAATATCCTCGATCGCCATGGCGGCGCCCTTCTCGCGCTCTATGGCAAGGATCTGTTCGACCGCCGCATTGGTCAGTACGCGCTCGGTATTGCGCAACGACCGCATGATCAGCCGCGTCTGCAGTTCGTTTGCCGCGACCAGCGCTCGCTTGACGTTGTCGTGCGCCGGAGCCTCTTGGGTGGCGATGAACCGCGTCCCCATGTTGATGCCGTCGGCGCCGAGGGCGAGAGCAGCGACCAGACTGCGCGCATCGGCCATGCCGCCGGACGCCACAAACGGGATCTCGAGCTCCTCGGCCACACGCGGCAGCAGGATCATGTTTGGTATGTCATCCTCGCCCGGGTGCCCGCCGCATTCGAAGCCGTCGACGCTGACCGCATCGCAGCCGATCCGCTCCGCAGTCAGCGAATGGCGAACCGAGGTGCATTTATGGATGACTATGACTCCGTTTGCCTTTAAGGCCGGCATATACTGCTCGGGGTTGCGGCCGGCGGTTTCCACGATCCGGACGCCCCCTTCGACGATCGCCCGGATGTATTCCGGATAGGGCGGTGCAGCGAATGAGGGCAGAAAGGTGAGATTGACGCCGAACGGCTCGTCGGTCATGTCGCGGCAGCGATCGATCTCGCGGGCCAGATCCTCCGGTGTGCGCTGCGTCAGACCGGTGATAATGCCGAGCCCGCCAGCGTTCGACACCGCCGCCGCCAGCTCGGCATAACCGACATAATGCATGCCGCCTTGGATGATCGGATGTTTTATTCCGAAGATCTCGGTTATGCGCGTTCTCATCGATCAGCGTCTTTCTGTGTGCGCGGTCAAGCGACCATCACATACCGACCCAGAGGATGGTCGGCAGTGCCGAACTGAACGCTGCTCGCGGTAAGCCGCTGGCAACAGCGACCGACCTCCGGCTCGCCGCTCATTCCAACGGCGTCAGGCCGCGATAAACAGGTCATGGCCGGCGAGCGGTCCGCCCGCTTCCTGAATTCGTCCACCGGCGACGAGGCCTCCGAGCTCGATGGCTGCAAAGCCGAAGCTCGATCAGGCCTTTCACGACGCGCTTGGATTGCTCGTCATCCCCGGAGACGAAGATCACGCGCTTGCCCGGACCCTTGACCGGCCCCTCATTGAAGCGGTCCATGCGAATGGAATTGAATGCCTTGACGATGCGCGCCCACGGGGCAAAACCAGCCACAATCTCGGTGGCACCAATACCGCGGAGGTCGGCAAGAACGAGCTTGGGGCTGGTCTCGGCGAACGGGTTGGTGGCGTCGATGAGGACACGACCGTTCCACGCGGGCAGGCCGCGCAAGGCCGCCTCGACGTTCTTCCACGGCACGGCGAGCAGCACGTAGTCGAGACTGGCCGCTTCCTCGACGGTCGCCGCCGAAGCGCCTCTACCGAGTTCGGTCACCTTGTGGGCAAGCGCGCCGGGACCGCTCCGACTGCTCAAGACAATCTCATGTCCCCGGGCAAGCGCCTCACGCGCGACTGCAAGCGCAACGGCACCCGCTCCGATCGTCCCGATCCTCATCATCCAGTCCTTTCAATGCTTAGAGAAACGCACTCGCTGGCCGTTGCGCAATGCTGTGGATCGATGACTTCCCTGCGCCGCCTCGCGTTTCAGCTCTGGTATCGGACGGCAACCTCGCCCGACATCATCGCCTTCAGGAATTTGGTGCGCGCTGCCTCCAGAGCGGTCCACGCCCGCTCATCGAGCATCGACGGCACAGTTACGGATTCGCCTGCATCGAGGCCAGCGAGCGCTGCATCCACAAGCTGTTCGGGAGCGAGATATGACTCCGGCGGGAAGACCGATTCGCTCACGCCTTGAGACGAAAAAAACTCAGTGCGGATGGGCCCGGGCATAACAATCTGAATTCGGATCGGACTGCCAGCGTATTCCATTTGCAATGATCGAGTAAAGTTCAATACATACGCCTTGGACCCGCTGTAGGCGGCAGCGCTTGCCGCCGCTTCATGCGCCATCATCGAACCAATATTCACGAGAACACCGGATGCACGCTTGCGGAAGCCGATAAGCGCCGCGTGCGAGAGTCGTGTCAGAGCCGTGATATTCAATGGAATGATTCGCTCAAGTTGATCAGCGGCTATATCTTGACTCCTGCCTAACCCGCCGGCACCCGCGTTGTTAAGCACGAAGGTCACGTCGTCCGCTGCAACGCGAGCCTCTAGCTCGGACACATCCGAAGGCTGCTCGAGATCTGCGACCAGAGTGGCCACCTCGACTCGATAGCTGCTGGACAATCGATCCTTCGTACTGGCAAGGCGATCAGGCCGACGCGCAACCAGCAACAGCGAGTGACCACGCGCTGCCAACCGTTCGGCGTACACCGCGCCAATTCCCGAAGAACCACCCGTTACGACAGCTAAACCTCGTTTTTCACCCATAACATCGCCCTTTTGCGCGCCAGTGCAGGCGACAGCTCGGCCTCTCAATTACATTCATTCGATCAACCAGCCGCCGCCAATGCGCCTCAATCATGCGTCCTTGGTGAGGGTCTGTTTTCAGAAATCCACCGCTTCTCGTCTTCGGTACCGGCACGCGGCGGTTGTATGCCCTGGACCGTCCACAGGTCAAAGGGCGTCTCGTCGACATGAAGCTCCCACTCGAACCCGCGATCTTTGATAAAGGGTGCGATGGCACCCTCGACTCTGGCGAAAAACCTCGTCTTTTGCGCCTCTGAAGTCATCTGGCGCGCAATATGATCCATATGGATTCGCACAAAATTCCGTACCGGCTCGCCGCCGACATAGAAGGAATCCTGCGGGATCTCCTGAAAGACAACATCGACATAGAATTTGGGTAGTGGTACCTCAGAATATATGTCAGTTATTCTCTTAGAGAGTGCGTGCTTGTCTTCTCTGGTTTATGCGCCTACGGGGTGATAAACTTCCCACAATGGCATTGTCATCTCTTTCGAGCCGGAGTTCGGATGTGATAGGTGTCGATTACGTGGTGGATCTAGTTGTTCGCTGCCCTAGTTAGTGTCGAAAACACACTTGTCAAGGCAATCTTCGATCCGTGTGCGCATTGCGTGGGCGGACTCGCTTCCGCCAGCTGCGGCGCTATATTACGCAGCATCACCGCGCAGCGATGTCATGCAGAGACCCGAACGCATATTCAGTTTTCCGGATTGACAGTTTCAAAATCACACCTATGGTCACTTCCATTGGTTGGGCGCAACTAAGGCAGCGAGGCCGGCATGGACGGGACGGCGGCGCGACACGAAGCGGACAAGATCCTGGCTGAGCTTCCGGACCGGATCAGCGATATCGTCAAGCCGTTTGCGCGCCACAGCCCGCACCACCCAGCCCTGGTGCAGGGCAATGTCACCTGGACCTATGCCGAGTTGGCAGCCGTTGTCGCAGACGCGGTGCTCATCCTAAAGCTCTACGATATTCGTCCGGGCGACCGAGTCATGATTGTCAGCGAGAACAGCCTCGCGCTGGTCGCGCTGATCCTCGCCGCCTCAGAGATCGACGCCTGGTCGGTGGTCGTGAACCCGCGGCTGTCGGCTCGTGAGGTCGACCTCATCCGCGAGCACAGCGGGGCCCGCCGCGTCTTTTATACGATCGAGGTGTCCGACGCTGCGCGCCAGCACGCGGGGCGTCAGGACGCCGACATTGCCGTGCTCCGAGCGTTGGGAACGCTTGGCGTCGGGCCGCTCACTCGGGAGACGGCGCCGGAGCCCATCGAGGAGAATCGGTCGCGCCAGGTCGCGGCGCTCGTCTATACCTCGGGCACGACCGGCAACCCCAAAGGGGTAATGCTGACCCACCGCAACCTGCTCTTCAGCGCAAGGGCGGCCGGCGCACAGCGCGAGCCGACCGACAAGGTTTACTGTATTCTGCCAATATCGCACATCGTTGGATTTTCGGCCATCCTGATCGCCTCGCTTATAGCCGGCGCCACCGTGCAGCTCGTGCCCCGCTTCGATCCTGCCGAGTTAGTCTCTGCGATGGCCAATGACGGCATCACACACATATTCGGCGTTCCGGCCACCTATCAGCCGCTATTGGAGTACAAGGCGGTCGCCGGAATCGACCGGCTGCCGAGCGGCAAGCTCCGCCGGCTGGCCGTCGCCGGCGCGCCGCTCGACCTGGGGCTCAAATCCAAGGTCGAGGCGGAATTCGGTCTGCCATTGCGTAACGGCTACGGCATCACCGAATGCGCCCCCGCTATAGCGGGCGTCCGAGAGGAGACGCCGAGAAGCGACGGCGCCGTCGGCTCGCTGATCGCCGGCATCGAAGCGCGCCTGGTAAAGCCGGGCGGCGGTGCCGTCGCTCTCGGCGAGGTCGGCGAGCTGCATATCCGCGGCCCCAACGTCATGCGTGGCTATTATCGGGCCCCCGAGGCGACTGCGGCGGCCATCGACCGGGATGGATGGTTCAACACCGGCGATCTCGCGCGCTTCGACGGCGACGTCCTGTTTATCGTCGGCCGCACCAAAGAGCTGATTATCCGCTCCGGCTTCAATGTCTATCCGGCCGAGGTCGAAGCGGTGCTGAACGAGCATCCGGCAGTCGTTCAGTCGGCCGTGATTGGGCGGGCTGTCACGGGCAACGAGGAAGTGGTCGCGTTCGTGCAGCGGTTGCCGGGCTCGACCGTGAAGCCGGCCTGATGGCGCACGCCGCCCGACAGCTCGCCCCGTACAAGCGGCCGGGCGAGATCATCATGCTGGACGCGTTGCCGGCCGGTTCGACCGGCAAGATCCTGAAGCATCGCCTGGCCGAGGTCGCTCGCGACCGGGCGATACGGCAGGCGTAGGAACCATCGGACGAAAAGCAGGAGGCTCTATTGGAATACAGGAACGCTACCGCGGCGGTAATCGGCACCGGCGACTTCATTGGCGGTGCCATTGCCAAGAAATTCGCTTCCGAAGGGTTCACTGTCTTCGCCGGTCGCCGAAACGGCGACAAGCTGGCGCCGCTGGTGGCCGAGATCGAGGCGGCGGGCGGGCATATCGTCGGACGCTCGCTCGATGCGCGCAAGGAGGACGAGATAGCCGCGTTCCTCCAAGACGCCGATACGGCTGCACCGCTCGAAGTCTGCATTTTCAACGTCGGGGCCAATGTCAATTTCCCGCTGCTCGAGACCACCGAGCGGGTGTTCCGCAAGGTCTGGGAGATGGCTTGCTACGCGGGCTTTCTGGCCGGTCGCGAAGCGGCGCGCCTGATGCTGCCGCGCGGCCGTGGCAACATCTTCTTCACCGGGGCTACCGCCGGCATGCGCGGCGGGGTCGGCTATACCGCCTTTGCCAGCGCCAAGTTTGGCCTTCGCGCGGTAGCGCAGGCCGCCGCGCGCGAGCTTGGTCCGAAGAATATCCATGTCGCCCACCTGGTCATCGACGCCGGCGTCGATACCGCTTGGGTGCGCGAGCGGATCAAGGAACGGGAGGGCGAGGCGGCCCTCGCCAATCTCGATCCGGGCCGGCTGATGCGGCCGGCCTCGGTCGCCGAGGCCTATTGGCAGATCTATCAGGAGCCGCGCGACGCCTGGTCGTTCGAGCGCGAGATCCGACCCTTTGCGGAAAAATGGTGAGAATATGGCCAAGGTAGAATTCCACTTCGATTTCGGCAGCCCCAACGCCTATCTGGCGCATCTGGTGATCCCGGAAATCGAGCAACGGACCGGTGCGAAATTCGAGCACGTACCGGTGTTGCTGGGCGGCGTCTACAAACTGACCGGCAACCGGTCGCCCGGGGAGAGCCTTGCCGGCATCAAGAACAAGCCCGATTACGAGCGGCTCGAGACGGCGCGCTTCATCAAGCGCCATGGGATCACTAGCTTTCGGCAAAATCCGTTCTTCCCGGTCAACACTTTGACCATCATGCGCGGCGCCATCGCAGCGCAGACGCTGGGCGTGTTCGAGCGCTATGTCGACGAGATCTACCGGCACATGTGGTCGGAACCCAAAAAGCTCGACGACCCGGCGGTGTTGCAGGAAGCCCTCCTTGAATCGGGCTTCGATGACGAGCGCTTTGGCGAACTGGTCCAGGACGCCGACGTCAAGGCGCGGCTGCTCGACAATACCGAGCGCTCGGTCGAGCGCGGCACTTTCGGCTCGCCCACCTTTTTCGTCGGCGATGAAATTTTCTTCGGCAAGGACCGGCTGCGCGATGTCGAGGAGATGATCCTCGCGACGCGATAGCTGGTGCGGGATCGCCGCCCGGCCATCAAAATAGGAACCGGTAACCCATTGAAAAAGAAGCCCTCAGTCCACCCAGCCTTGCGGGACGGGTCCCCTCCCAAGAAAATAAATAACACGAAGGTGCCCCCATCCCTCCCTCCCCCGTGGACACAGGGGAGGGAGGGGCCCGCGTCAGCGGGAGGGTGGGGGCCGGCACCGTCCGATGACATTTCTGGCACGGTGGTGCGCGCGCTTCGCGCTGGTTATCTCTCCGCAGCGCGGGAGAGGGGTGCCGACCCCCGGATTACAGTCCGGGCGGAGACGGGTGGGGGCGCTGAGCGGCGTGATCGTTGGTCGTCTGCGGGCGGATTTCGCCGGTTTCGCGCATCGAAAACAAGCTGAATCGCTGCGGTCTAAACTAACGCCCCCGCGATCTTCTGAACTCGAATCGTGGAAGTATTGATGTGAAAAAGACGCTTGATGTTGCGGCAATTGTTTTGGCGTCGCTGTTTTTTCTCGTGTTAGCCGTCGTGTCGTTGCTCGGAATGATCGACCCGCAAAAGGCGTCAGTCGGGTACGGCATGCCTGTTTCGGATGCCGCCGGCGCTTTGTTCTACCGTGTGTTTGTCTCGGGCAATCTCGTCCTTGTCGCATCGGGCGCTGTTTTCCTCCTCCTGCGGCAATGGACGGCGCTGGCGATTCTCGTGTCGCTGACCTCAACCTTGGCGGTGTTCGATATGACGGTTCTGTCGCTCAACGGCGTGACCCCACCCGCCTTTCACGCCGTCACGCTGGTTGTCGTCCTCATCACCACTGCGCTGCTCTGGCGGCGGGTTCTCGCGATCAGGACTAGCTCGCCGGCGGCACTACCGCGTGCCGGCTCATAGGGAGGAACTCCATGAGGACTCACTACACGCTAACACTGGCAATGCTGACGGGCTGCGGACTTGGTGCTGCGGCAGTTGAAGGGCTCCACGCTCAAGCCAAACCACCCATCTACTATGTCGTGGAAATCGACTCGACCAACCCAGATGCTTACGCAAAGGAGTTTGCACCGCAGGCTCAGGCCATCATTAAAGCAGCTGGCGGCCGCTTCCTAGCCATAGGGGGAGCTGGTGCAACAGGAGCAAAGGAAGTGATTGCGATCGAGGGCGAGCCGCCAAAGCGCGCTGTCGTGATGGTCTGGGACACGATGGAACAAATCCGCGCTTGGTGGGCCAACCCGGAGTACCTCGCGCTCCGGAAGGACGTTGACAAGTACACGAAATTCCGCTCCTTCGCCGTCGAGGGGGAGTAACGCACATCACCGCGGCCCGCTGACGAAATCGGGCGGTTCTCTTCCGGCCATTGAGGGCTCAGGGCCGCCCTTTCACGCTCCGGCCCGATCGGCAGGCTGCTTCCTGACGGCGTCCGTCCCGGCGCAGGTTGCTCGCAAGGCCGTTACCGAGGCCCAGTTACTTGCCTGCGATGCTACGATTATGGAATTGACCGACGTTCTCGCCCGCCCGAAGTTCGACCCCTATGGTGAGGGGCCACGCCCCTACAGTTTGAATACGGAACCCGTTGCGGTATATGAAGATGGAGGGGCGCTACGGCATTGCTGGGATAATTGATGCGTTGGAACGAGCTTGGTGAGGAAACGTGCTCGATGGCTCGCACGGTCTCGGTGATCGGCGACCGTTGGACCCTGCTGATCCTGCGGGACTGCTTTCTCCGCGTCCGGCGCTTCGAGGATTTCCAGGAGCGCCTCGGCATCACCCGACCGATCCTGGCCAGTCGCTTGAAGAAGCTCGTCGACGAGTTTGTGCTCACCAAAGTGCCCTACCAGCAGCGACCGGTACGATATGAGTATCGCTTGACGCCGAAAGGGCTCGACCTCTACCCGATCGTCATGTCGATCGTCCACTGGGGCGATGTCCACATGGCCGGGAAGAAGGGGCGGCCTTTGCTGCACACCCACGATCTCTGCGGGAAGGACTTCGATCCGGTGATCGTGTGCTCCGAATGTGGCGAGGCGCTGGTGGCAAAGCAGGTCCATGTCCATCGCGGCCCCGGCGCCAAAAGCCTGCGACATCTGCCGCTGGAGACCGATCTCCCGGCCGCTCGCCGCGTGGCGAAGGAGAAGGCGACGGCC